>NZ_JBIPKI010000050.1:0-15968 GCF_044068515.1 Desulfurivibrio nitratireducens | reverse complement strand
GCCGGTTCCGGCTCAGCGGCCACCACGGTCTTGCGGCGGCGGATAATGGTGGTCCGGCCTTCTTCCTGGATCCGCTTTTCCTTGGTTTCGGTCTGGACCAGGCCCAGCTTGATCCTGATATCCCGGGCCTCGCCCTCCTCCAGGGTCGAACTGTGAGATTTTACCTCATAGCCCTCTTCCTGCAGGCGAGCGACCAGCACCTTGTTTTCCAGCCCCGCTTCTTTGGCCAACTCGTATACGCGAATTTTCTTCATCACCAAGCTCCCGAAGAGATTTTCCGTTACCGGCTCTTCGTCACCACCGGCCATCAACTTGCCGGCCATTATTCAATCATCGTCAATAAAGTCGGTCAGTTTATCATGAACGTTCGCCGCTGTCACCCTCGTCCGGGGCCGGCTCATCCGCCGGGGCAGGTCCCGCTTCCGGCTCCGGCGCCGAGTTGGTTGCCGGAGGAGCAACCGCTTCCTCCTCCTCCTCGGCATTTTCCGGGGGCGGGGCAACGGCGCCGGCCGCCTTGATCAGGGCTTCCGCCTCGGCTTCCTCGAGACCCAGGATCTCCGCAATCTCGGCCGGGGCCGCCGCCGCCAGTTCCGTGGCCGCCGCGATCCCGCTGTCGTAGAGCTTTTCGGCCTGCTTTTCGGTCAGCCCGGCCACGTCCAGCAGGGATTGGAAACCATCCTCGATGGAGCGGGCGTAGCGGGCTTCGCTCTTGACGTCGATCCGCCAGCCCAGCAGGGTTGAGGCCAGCCGGACGTTCTGGCCCTGGCGGCCGATGGCCAGGGAAAGCTGATCGTCGGGGACCACCACCAGCAGGGTGTTGTTCTCCTCGTCCACCACCACCATGGAAACCTGGGCCGGGGAGAGGGCGTTGGAAACGTAACGGGCCGGATCCGGACTCCAGGGGACGATATCGATCTTTTCCCCCTGCAGTTCCTGAACCACGTTCTGGACCCGGGAACCCTTCATCCCGACACAGGCGCCCACCGGATCGACGTCGCTTTCGCTGGAACTGACCGCGATCTTGGCCCGGGAACCGGGCTCGCGGGCCACTCCCATGATCTTGACGATCCCTTCGGCGATCTCGGGTACTTCCAGGGCAAAAAGCTTGGTGAGAAATTCGTTGCAGGTCCGGCTCAAAATCAGCTGGGGATCCTTGGAGGACTGGCGGACATCGAGCAGATAAGCCCGGATCCGGTCGCCCTGGCGGTAGGACTTGCGGGGCATCTGCTCCCGGGAAGGCAGGATGGCGTCGGTGCGGCCCAGGTTGACGATGATGTTGCCCCGTTCGAAACGCTGGACGATGCCGTTGACGATATCGCCCTTGCGCTCCTTGAACATATCGAAAACCACATCGCTTTCCGCTTCCTTCATCTTCTGGATGATGACCTGCTTGGCGGACTGGGCGGCGATCCGGCCCAACTCGGCGGCCGACACCATCTTGCTTCCGAGCTCATCCCCCATTTCCACTTCCGGGTCCAGGGCCTTGGCCTCGGCCAGGGAGATCTCGGTCTGCTCATCCTCCACTTCCTCGACCACGGTGCGGAACTGGAACAGCTCTATCTCGCCCAGATCATCGTTGTAGCGGGCCTCGATCTCGCGGCGATGCCCGTACTTCTTCTTGGCCGCGCTCATCACCGCCTCTTCAATGGCTTCGATGAGCAAATCGCGGTTGATGCCCTTGTCGCGGCTGATCTGGTCAATGATTCTTTTAAGTTCGGATATCATCTTCAACTCCATCCAGGTTATGGAAAAACTCTACCACTGCCAACTGTTTACCACTCTATCACCAGCTTGGCCCGGCTGATCGCGGCCAGGGGTATGCGGACCGGGCCTGCCTCGGTTTCCAGGGTTACCGCCCCGTCCGCCACCTCGCCCAGGCGCCCGATGAAAACATTCTGGTCGTCGATCTGCTCCCGGGAGACCACTTTGGCCAGCTTGCCCCGGCAGCGGACAAAGTCCCGCTCCCGCTTTAGGGGCCGGTCCAGGCCGGGCGAGGAGACCTCCAGGTGAAAGGCCTGCTCGATGGGATCCTCGACTTCCAACAGATGGGAAGCCTCCCGGCTGACCCGGGCGCAATCGTCGATGCTCACTCCCTGATCGCCGTCGAGGATCAGTCGCAGGACCCAGCCGGGAGCCTCGCGCCGGAACTGAAGTTCCACCAGTTCCAGGCCGTAGTCCAGGACCACCGGCTCCAGCAATTCGGTTAAACGACGAACGAGCGCGGACTCTCCGGCCGCCATAACGATACTCCTGTTTTGCCAGCAAACTTAATAACCGTTGCCCCGGTTTGCCGGGCTCGGGAAACAAAAAAAGCGGGCTTGCGGCCCACTTTCAAAACCCCGCCGGAAAAAAGGCGGTTCTGAAATCAAGGAGGGAAAATCTGGAGCGGACAACGGGATTCGAACCCGCGACACCAAGCTTGGGAAGCTTGTACTCTACCATCTGAGCTATGTCCGCCCGTTCCATACTCCTTGATGCCGACGAATATACAGGTTTTTCTGCGCTTGTCAAGCGTAAGCCCCGGCCCGTGGGGCGCCCTCGTCTCGCCCCGACCGCCCTCCTGGAACCGCGGGGTACCATGCAGGGACTCCCGGCCGGCTCGGCCGGCCCCGGTCCCCGGCCGGGCGCGGCTTCAGGCGCGGACAGAACCCGCCGGGGCCTGGCGCAAAAAGGACCGGGCAAAAAAAATCTGATGGGTTATATTAGCCAGCTTATCATTTTATCATTAGCCTATCAGCAAGAAACCATAGAGGAGTTGCGCATGCTTGCCCGGATCGAGGTTGGCCTGAAAACCCGGATCAACGATGCCTTCGGCGAGGCGACCCGCAAACGGATCGCCACCGATCTTAAAGTGGCGGCGGACGGAGTGCGGACCATCAAGGTCTTCACCGTCGAAGCCGAGATCAGCCCGGCGCAATTGTCGGCCGCCGCCGCCGGGCCTTACAGCGACCCGGTCACCCAGGAGTTCGCTCTGGGCCCCCTGGCCCTGGCTCAGGGACTGGCCTTTGACTGGTGCATCGAAGTAGGTTTCCGGCCCGGAGTCACCGACAACGAAGGCCGCACCGCCGCCCAGGCCCTGGAGCTGTTGCTGGGCCGCAAACTGCAGGCCGGAGAGGCGGTTTACACTTCCACCCAGTACCTGCTGCGCGGCCGGCTCAGCCGGGAGCAAATCACCACCATCGCTGCCAAATTGCTGGCCAACGAACTGATCGAACGCTTCACCATCCTCGACCATCAGGAATTCACCGCTCAGGGCGGAGTAACCGCCCACGCTCCCCGGGTCGCCGGGGGCACCAGGCACCAGGTCCTGGAAATCGATCTCAATGTCGCCGACGAGGAATTGCTGCGGATCAGCCGGGAGGGCATCCTGGCCCTCACCCTGGAAGAGATGAAGATCATCCGCGACCACCTGGCCGATCCGGCGGTCCTCGCTCAGCGCCGCAAGGTCGGCCTGGGGGCCAGAATCACCGACGTCGAGCTGGAAGTTCTGGCCCAGAGCTGGTCGGAACACTGCAAGCACAAAATCTTCAGCGGCGACATCCATTACGAGGACACGGTCAGCGGCGAAAAAACCGTCTTTCGCAGCCTCTTCGACACCTTCATCAAGCAGCCCACCGCCGAAATCCGCCGCCGGATGGGGGCGGGTGACTGGTGCCTCTCGGTTTTCAAGGACAACGCCGGGGTAGTCCGCTTCAACCAGGACTGGAACGTGGCCTTCAAGGTGGAGACCCACAACAGCCCCTCGGCCCTGGACCCTTACGGCGGCGCCCTGACCGGGATCGTCGGGGTCAACCGCGATCCCTTCGGCACCGGCATGGGGGCCAAGCTGATCGCCAATACCGATGTTTTCTGTTTTGCCTCGCCCTTTTACGCCGAGCCCCTGCCCGCCCGCCTGCTGCATCCCAAGCGGATCTTCGAAGGCGTGCGCCTGGGGGTGGAGCACGGCGGCAATAAAAGCGGGATCCCCACCATCAACGGCTCTCTGGTCTTTGACCCCCGTTTTGCCGGCAAACCCCTGGTCTTCTGCGGCACCATCGGCATCATGCCGGCCCTGGTGGGCGGCAAGCCCTCCCAGGACAAGAAGGCCCTGCCGGGGGACCTGATCGTCATGACCGGGGGGAGGATCGGCAAGGACGGCATTCACGGGGCCACCTTCTCCTCCGAGGAACTGCATGAGGACTCGCCGGCCACCGCGGTCCAGATCGGCGATCCCATCACCCAGAAAAAGATGTTCGACTGCCTGCTCAAGGCCCGCGACCGGGGGCTCTACAACTGCATCACCGACAACGGGGCCGGAGGGCTTTCCTCCTCGGTGGGGGAAATGGCCCAGGATTCGGGGGGCTTTGAGCTCCACCTGGAGCGGGCCCCGCTCAAATATGCCGGCCTGCAGCCCTGGGAGATCATGATTTCCGAGGCCCAGGAGCGCATGACCCTGGCCGTGCCGCCGGCCAAAATCGATGAATTCCTGGCGCTTTGCGCCCAGATGGAAGTAGAGGCCACGGTCCTGGGCACCTTCACCGATTCAGGCAAGTTCCACGTTCTGCACGAGGGCCAAACCGTAGCCTGCCTGGCCATGGATTTCATTCACCAGGGCCTGCCGCCCATGCAGATGGTGGCCCGCTGGATTCCTCCGGTTCATCCTGAAATCCAGCTGCCGACCGATCCCGACCTGGGGGCCGAACTGCACGCCCTGCTGGGCCGGCTCAACATCTGCAGCAAGGAATACGTGGTCCGCCAGTACGACCACGAAGTCCAGGGGGGCAGCGTGGTCAAACCCCTGACCGGGGCGGACAACGACGGGCCCTCGGACGCGGCGGTAATCCGGCCCCTGCTCGATTCCCCCGAGGGTCTGGTGGTAGCCCACGGTATCTGCCCCCGCTATTCCGATATCGACACCTATCACATGGTCGCCTGCGCCATGGACGAAGCCATCCGCAACGCGGTGGCCACCGGGGCCGGCCTCGACCATATGGCCGGGCTGGACAACTTCTGCTGGTGCGACCCGATCCTGTCCGAGAAAACGCCCGACGGCCCTTACAAGCTGGCCCAGCTGGTGCGGGCCAACCAGGCCCTGGCCGCCTACGCCCTGGCCTTCGGGGTGCCCTGCATCTCCGGCAAGGATTCGATGAAGAACGATTACATGATGGGCAGCGTCAAGATTTCCATTCCCCCCACCCTGCTCTTCTCGGTGGTGGCCCGGATCGCCGACGTCAACCGGGCGGTGACCATGGATGCCAAAAAAGCCGGCGACCTGGTTTACCTGCTGGGCACCACCTACGCTGAACTGGGCGGTTCGGAATACGCCGCCCGTCACCAGGGCATCGGCAACCAGGTCCCCAAGGTCGACGCCGCGACCGCCCTGGCCCGTTACCAGGCCCTGCACCAGGCCATGAGCCGGGGCCTGGTGGCCTCCTGCCACGATCTTTCCGACGGGGGGCTGGGGGTGGCGGCGGCGGAAACGGCCTTTGCCGGCGGCCTGGGCCTGAACCTCGACCTGAGGCGGGTGGCGGCGGCAAACGTGCACCGCGACGACGTGCTGCTCTTTGCCGAAAGCCAGAGCCGCCTGCTGGTCACCGTGGCTCCGGCCGATGCTCCCGCCTTCGAAGAGATCCTGGGCGCCACCGGCTGGAGCCGGCTCGGCGAGGTCACCGGCGATCCGGTGCTGCGGATCACCGGCCTCAACGGGGAAACGGTGCTGGCGGAAGGGCTCGGCGATCTCAAGCGGAGCTGGCAGCAGACCCTCAATTTCTGAGGGGCGCGACCGACCGGGCCTGGCCGTAAATTTTGCCGAGTCCGGGTCAAAGGGACTTAGAAATATCCACCACCAAGTTCTGGTTTTCAAGAGGTTCGGATGGGGAAGAACAAAGGCATGATGATCGCCGGGATCGAGGATGGCCGGGCGGTGGAAGGCGTCTTTCTGGTCAAGGAAATGAACCGGGGTGAAACCCGCGCCGGCAAGCCCTTTCTGCGTCTTACCCTGATGGATAAAAGCGGTGAGATCGGCGGCCCGGTCTGGGATGACGCCGAGGCCCTGGCCCCCATCTGTCAGTCCGGTCTCTTTGTCCGGATCAACGGCCAGGGGGAAAATTACCGGGGCGCTATCCAACTGCGGATCAACCGGGTCTCGGCGGTGGCCGAGAGCGAGATCGATTTGGCCGATTTCATGCCCAGCGGCGACTTTGACCGCCGGCAACTGGAGGAGGAACTGGCCGCCCTGATCGCCTCCATCCGCAACCCCCACCTGAACCGCCTGCTGACGGCCATCTTCCAGGATGACCAACGATTCCGGCAACAATTCACCACCGCCCCGGCGGCCAAGACCATGCATCATGCCTATCTCGGGGGGCTGCTGGAGCATACGGTGGCGGTGACCAGGCTGGCGGCGGCGGTTTGCCGGCTTTATCCGGCCATCGACCGCGACCTGCTGCTGGCCGGCGCCCTGCTTCACGATCTGGGCAAAACCGAGGAGCTTACTTACGCGGGTTACCCCTTCGGCTACAGCGACCGGGGCCGCCTGGTGGGCCACCTGGTAATCGGAGCGGAGACCATCCGGGAAAAGGCGGCGGCAATCCCTGGTTTCCCTCCCGAGTTGATGGCCTGCCTCCAGCACCTGGTTTTGAGCCACCACGGCCGCCATGAATTCGGCGCCCCGACCCTGCCGATGATGCAGGAGGCCTTCATCCTTCATTTCCTTGACGATTTGGACGCCAAGGTCAACTACTTCGCCCGTCTCAGCGGGCGGGCCGAGGAGCCCGGCTACCAGTGGAGCGAATATCAGCGCAACCTGGAGCGCTTTCTTTACCTGCGGGGGGCGGCCGAATCCGAATCCCCGCCTCCTTCTCCGGCCGGGAGCAACGATTATGGCCCGGACCCCGCCGATCCGGCCGGTGACCGACCGTCCCTGCCCCCCCAGCCCCGCCGCAAGTCCAGGCCGGCCCAGACCCCGGCGCCGCCTGATCAGGGCCCCGATTCGCCCCCCGACCCTGCCGACCAGCAGACCAGCGACGCCCGGCAAAAAAGTCTGTGGGGCTAGACGCCGCCATGCTCGCCCGTTTTGCCGCCATCATCGAACAGGACAAGGCCAAGGAGATGCTGCGCCGGGCCCTGCGCGGCGACACGCTGGCCCATGCCTATCTCTTCCGCGGCCCGGCGGGGGTGGGGAAAAAGACCGCCGCCCGGGCTTTGGCCGCCACCATCAACTGTCTCGACCCACCCGGGGCCGCGCCCGGAGCGGAAGCAGACCTGCTGGCGGTCTGCGGCCACTGTCGCTCCTGCCGCAAATTCGCCTCCGCCAACCATCCCGATTTTCTCGAAATCTCCCCCGAGGGAGCAGCGATTAAAATCAAGCAGATTCGGGAAGTAAAGAAGGCCCTGGCCTTTCCGCCCCTGGAGGCGGGCAGCCGGGTGGTCCTGCTCAGCGAAGTCCACACCATGCGGCGGGAAGCGGCCAACAGCCTCCTTAAAGCCCTCGAGGAGCCCCCCGCCGGAACCATCTTCATCCTCACCGGCGACGAAGCCGGCGCCATCCTGCCCACCATTCTCTCCCGCTGCCAGATCGTGCCCTTTTTCCCTCTAAGCGTGGAAAAGCTCGCCGCCACCCTGGCCCGGGAAGAGCAGATCAGCCCGGAAGCCGCCGCCACCCTGGCCGCCGTGGCCGAAGGCAGCCTGGGGCGGGCTCGTCTGCTGCGGGGCCAGAATCTGCTCGATCTGCGCCGGGAAGTGCTGACCATGCTGCTGGACCACCGCCCCGAACAGCCCGAAGCGGTGGGCGGGGTGCTGAACCTGGCCGAAAAATGCGCCGGCCTCAAGGAAGGGCTGGAAGATTTTCTCGATCTGCTCAGTGCCTGCTTCCACGATCTGGCGGTGATCGCCGGCGGCGGCCAGCGGCGGCGGGCGGATGATGCCGCCCCGCCGCGGCTCCTGATCAACCGGGACCTGGAGGAGCTGCTGGCCCGGGGCGGGCGGCGCTGGGATCCGGCCGGACTTGACCGGCGCCTGCAGCGGTTTCGCCGGGCCAAGGCGCAGCTCAAACGCAACTGCAACCGGGCCCTGGTCTGCGAAGTCCTTTTCTTTGACCTGCTTTAATGGTATCTTAACGGCTTATGGAAAATGTCAACCAGGAGCAAATAAATCCGCCGGCAGAACCCCTGCTGCCTCGCTGCTGCGCCATCCGTTTCCGTCCCGCCGACCAGCCCTGCACGGCGATCAGCCGGATCACCGATCTCCACCACGATGAAATCGTGATGGCCCAAACCGACCATGGCCTGGAACCGGCCCTGGTGTACGGCGAACCGCGGCCCTGCGGGCCTTGCGGCGAGACCGCCGACCAAGCGGGCGCCGAAACCGGGACCGGCGCGGACGACGAGGCCCCGAAAGAGCGTGCGGCAGCCGCCGCCCTGCCCATCATCATCCGCCGGGCCAGCCGGGAGGAACAGGACAAGTTTCTGGCCCTGCAGGAGCGGGAAAAGGGAAATTTCAGCACCGCCCAGCACCTGATCGCCAAACACAAGCTGCCGATGAAACTGATCAAGGTCGAACGTTTTTTCAACGGCAGCAAGATCATCTTTTACTTCACCGCCGAAAACCGGGTGGACTTCCGGGAACTGGTCAAGGACCTGGTCCAGGAGTTCCGCACCCGGGTGGAAATCCGCCAGGTCGGGGTCCGGCATGAAACCAAGATGATCGGCGGCCTGGGCTGCTGCGGCCGGGAGTTGTGCTGCAGCTCATTTATCCGCAATTTCGCGCCGGTCTCCATCAAAATGGCCAAGGAGCAGGGCCTGCCGCTCAATCCCGCCAAGATCTCCGGCATCTGCAACCGGCTGCTCTGCTGCCTGACCTACGAGTTCGAAACCTACCAGAATATGCGCCGCCAGATGCCCAAGCCCGGCAAAAACGTCAGCCTCGACGGCCAGCTCTTCAAGGTGCTCAAGATCAACGTGCTGGAGGAAACCGTCGAAGCCTGCGCCCTCGATGATCCCGAGCGGGTCATCACCTGGCAGGCCAGTGAATGGCGGCGCTGCGAACCGGTCAAGGGCGGCGGCAAACCGGCAGCGGAGCGCGAAGCGGGAGCCCAAAAAACCAATCACGGCCAGCCCCGCCAATCCCGGCCCCGGCCCCAGACAAACCGTAAACCGGCGCCGGCCCGAGAAACCACCGAGCCCGACCAATAACCACCCGGCACGACAGGAGGCCAGGGAGGGCAACAATGCCCGGCCCCGGCCGACTTGACCGGACCCGGTTCAACCAGTAAAACCGTGATCGGCCCATGACCCTTTATCTCACCACCCCGATATTTTACGTCAACGCCCAACCCCATCTCGGCCACGCCTATACGGCTGTGGTGGCCGACGCCGCAAGCCGCTTCGCCCGCCTTGACGGCCGGGAGGCCTTCCTGCAGACCGGGACCGATGAGCATGGCGATAAGATTGTCCAGGCCGCCGCCGCGGCGGGAGTCGATGTCCGCGCCTACGTCGATGAGATCAGCGCCCGCTTCCGCGCCGCCTGGCCCCTGCTCCAGGTGGAACCGGACAACTTCGTCCGCACCACCGACCCGGCCCACGTGGCGGTGGTGCAGCAGATCCTGCAAAAGGTTTACGACCAGGACGACATCTATTTCAGCGACTACGCCGGGCTCTATTGCAAGGGCTGTGAACGTTTCCTGACCGAAAAGGAACTGGTCGAGGGCAAATGCCCCGACCATCTCACCCCCCCGGAAAAGGTGGCCGAGCAGAACTATTTTTTCCGGATGGGCCGTTACCAGCAGTGGCTCATCGATTATATCAAGGCCAACCCCGACTTCATCACCCCCGAACGCTACCGCAACGAGGTTCTCTCTTTTTTGAGCGAACCGCTGGAGGATCTCTGCATCTCCCGGCCGGTGAGCCGGCTGCACTGGGGCATCCCTCTGCCCTTCGACCAGCGCTTCGTGACCTATGTCTGGTTCGACGCCCTGATCAACTATGTCAGCGGGATCGGCTACCCCGACGGACCAGACTTCCCGCGCCTCTGGGCCGGAGCCGAGCACCTGATCGCCAAGGACATTCTGAAACCCCACGCCATCTTCTGGCCGACCATGCTGAAGGCCATGGGTCTGGCCCCCTACCGCCGCCTCCATGTGCACGGCTACTGGAACGTCAACGAAACCAAGATGTCCAAAAGCATCGGCAACGTGATCCGGCCGGAGGAAATGGTGGCCGATTTCGGCGCCGACTCGGTGCGGTACTTTCTGCTGCGGGAAATGTCCTTCGGCCTGGATTCCTCCTACTCCCCGGAAGCCATGCTGGCCCGCCGCAACTCCGATCTGGCCAACGACCTGGGCAATCTGTTCAGCCGCAGCCTCACCATGGTAAAAAATTTCGCCGGCGGCCGGATACCCGCTCCCGGCCCCCTCAACCCCGACGACCAGGCCCTGGCCGATGCCAGCCTGGCGATGCTGGGCGACTACCGGGACAAAATGCGGGCCTGGGCCTTCCGCCAGGCCCTGGAGGCGGTCTGGGAGGTGGTCGGCCGGGCCAACCGCTACATTGTCAGCAACGCGCCTTGGGAATTGGCCAAGGATCCCGGCCAGGAGCAGCGCCTGGCCACGGTACTCAACACCCTGCTGGAAAGCCTGCGCTGCATCACCTGCGCCCTGCAGCCGGTAATGCCGACGGCGGCGGGGAAAATGGCCGCCAGCCTGGGCCTGGAGCCCGCCGTCAGATTGGCAGACCAGGAACACTGGAGCCTCTTGGCGCCGGGTAGTCCCATCCAGTTGGGCGAAAATCTCTTCCCCCGGATCAAGGGAAAAAAATGAGTCGGGCAAGGGCCGCGCGGACGGCAGGATCGGGAAGCAAGCCCTGTCGGGCGCGGGAGGTCGGGCCATGACCAACATGGTATTTTGCCGCGGCTGCGGCAAGGATATCCACGAAAGCGCCCGCGCCTGTCCTCATTGCGGGGCGGTCCAATACCAGCCCAACCGGGGCAAAAACCGGATCATCGCCGGTTTGCTGGCCCTTTTTCTGGGAGGGTTGGGCATCCATCGCTTTTATCTGGGCCAGTGGTGGGGTATATTTTATCTGCTTTTTGTCTGGACTTTCATTCCATTGCTGATCGCCTTTGTTGAGGCCATCGTGTTTTTTGTCACCAGTGACGCCAGATGGGAAGAGAAATACGGACCGGAATAAGGAGGGGGCATGTTCATTCTCAGCAATTTTCTGGAGGCCCTGGCCGGGGTGATCAATATCGTCCTGAGCGTTTATATCTGGGTGATTCTGGGCCGGGTTATCATCTCCTGGGTCAATGCCGACCAGTATAACCCCATCGTCCGCTTCCTCTATGAGATCACCGAGCCCCCCCTGCGCGCCATCCGCCGCTATTTGCCGGTGGTCGGCGGTTTCGATTTCTCCCCGATCGTGCTGATCGTGGGTATTATTTTTCTCCAAAGCTTCCTGGTGCCGACGCTGCAGCAACTGGCCCGGGCCCTGGCGTAAAAGGGGCAGGGCGGCACCAGGTTGCCAACCAAGCCGCCCCCTTGCGCCCTGAACTTTTAACCTATTGAAGGAGTCGCGCTATGCTCACCGCTCAAGAAATCCAGAACCAACAGTTTCATGTTCGTTTCCGGGGTTTTGACGTCGAGGAAGTTGATGAGTTCCTGGAGCGGGCGGCGGCCGCCCTCCTGGCCCTGAGCGAAGAAAACCAGGAGTTGCGGGAGCGACTGGAGGCGGCGGAGCGCGAGGTTCGGGACCACCAGAGCCAGGAAAAATCCGCCCTCAGCGCCATCGTTTCGGCCCAGAGCGTGGCCCAGGAGATGAAGGAGAAATCCCGCCAGGAGGCGCAGGAGCTGCTGGCCAAAACCCGGGAAGAGGTTCAGGAATTGGAAGAAAACGCCCGCCGGGAAATCGTCGAGCTTGAACAGGAGGTGGAGCGGCTCAAGGGCATCAAAGGCCAAGTCCGGGAAGAGATGCGCCAGGTCCTCGAATCCTATCTTAGCCTACTGGACCGGGACGAGTGCGAATCCGACGATTCCAGGCTCAATGCCGTATGCTCCACCGCCTTCAGCGCCGCCGAACCGGCCGGAGCAAAAATAGTCGGCTCCGAACTCTACCAGCGAATTGAACTCTCCGACGATCTACTGTCTCCTGCCGATGAGGATAAATCCCCATCCACCCCCGAGTTTGCCCAACACGGAACTGAAGATTCCCCGATCCGCGAGGGACGGGAAGCAAGCACGGCAACCACGGGCGTCTCTAATGATGAAGGTGGCAGCCTGCCCGACCTGGACGGCGACATGGTCTTCACCCTGGAGGATCCCCTGGAGGATGACGAGGAAGGAGCGGCCGCCGCGGAGTGGGAACCGACGGTCAGCATAGCGGACGAGTTCGCAACCGAAGAAGACAAAAAAAAGTAATTGGCCGGCCGGAACCCTGCGGGGGCAACTCCGGCCCCTGCCGGAAGGTGGCAAGATGAACTGGCTGCGTTCCCTGGATAATGGCCGGGCCGTCCTGCTTAAAGTCCGGGCTCAACCCGGGGCCGGCCGGACCATGGTGCGGGGCGAGTACGGCGATTCCCTGAAGATCGCCGTGGCCGCCCCGGCGCTGGAAGGCAGGGCCAACGCCGCCTTGATCGCCTTTTTAGCCCGCCGCTGCGGCCTGCCCCGCAGCGCCGTGAGCCTGGAAAAGGGCCCCGCCAGCCGCGACAAATATTTCCGCCTGGAAGGAATCGGCCCGGCCGAGGCCGCCCGGCGGCTGCTGGCCGATTAGCCCCCGGAGCCGCCAACCTTTCAGCTGTCCAGGTAAGCGCCGCGATGAAAATAACCCCCATGCTCCAGCAGTACCTGGAGATCAAAAACCAGCATCCCGACGCCCTGCTCTTTTACCGGATGGGCGATTTTTACGAGATGTTTTTCGACGACGCCGTCGAGGCCGCCCGCCTGCTGGGCATCACCCTGACTTCCCGCAGCAACAAGGGGGATGATAACAAAATCCCCATGTGCGGAGTGCCCTTCCATGCCGCCGCCGGCTACCTGGCCAAGCTGATCAAGGCGGGAAGGCGGGTGGCGATCTGCGAACAGATGGAAGATCCCGCCCAGAGCAAGGGCCTGGTTCATCGCGAAGTGGTGCGGGTGGTCAGCCCCGGGGTGGTGGTCGAAGATCAGTTGCTGGACGACAAGGAAAACCGTTTCCTGGGCGCGGTTTGCCGCCAGAAGCCGCTCTGGGGACTGAGCCTGCTTGATCTTTCCACCGGCGAATTCCTGGTCGGCGAATTCCCGGCGGAAAGCGATTTGCTGGACGAGCTGAGCCGGCTGAATCCCTCCGAAGTGCTCCTGCCTCTGGCGGCCGGGCCGGATGAGCGGGGCGGCCCCGACCTCTCCGCCCTGTTGAGCGCCCACCTCCCCCTGTGTTGCCTGACCCACCGGCCCGCAGCCGAGTTTCAGCCCGCCCGGGCCCGCGAACTGCTGCTGGAACATTTCCGGACCGCCAGCCTGGCCGGCTTCGGCTGCGAAAACTTCAACCCTGGCCTCGGCGCCGCCGGGGCCCTGCTGGCCTACCTCCAGGAAACCCAGAAAAGTGATCTGGGCCACCTGGAAAGGCTGCGGCCCCTGGAACTTGACCAGGTGCTGCTGCTCGATGAATCCTCCCGCCGCAACCTGGAGTTGACCCGGACCATCGTCGACGGTCAGCGCGAAGGTTCCCTGCTGGCGGCGCTGGATCACACCCGCACCCCCATGGGGGCCCGGCAGTTGCGGAAAAGCCTGCTTTTCCCCCTGAAAAACGTAGCCGCCATCAACCACCGCCTGGACGCGGTGGCGGAACTGCTCCGCGACCAGGAGTTGAGCCGGGAACTGGACCGGGCCCTGGGGGCGGTATACGACCTGGAGCGGCTCAACAGCCGGGCGGTGCTGGGGCGGGCCAATGCCCGCGATCTCAATGCCTTGCAGGTTTCGCTGGCCCGCTTGCCATCGATCAGGCAAATGCTGGAACCCCGCCCCGGCCTGCTGGGGGAACTGGGCCGGGAAATCGATGAACTGACCGATCTGCAAACCCTGCTGGCCGCCGCCATCCGTGACGACGCCCCGATGGGCCTGCGCGAGGGCAACCTGATCCGCCCCGGCTACAATGCCGAACTGGATGAACTGAACGCCATTCTCCGCGACGGCAAAAAGCTGATCGCCGGGCTCGAGGCCCGGGAGCGGGAACGAACCGGCATCGCCAACCTCAAGGTGGGCTTCAACAAGGTCTTCGGCTACTACCTCGAGGTCAGCCGGGGCAAGCTGGCCGAGGTGCCGGCGGATTTCATCCGCAAGCAGACCCTGGTCAACGCCGAACGCTATATTACCCCGGAGCTGAAAGAGTTCGAAAGCAAGGTCAGCGGGGCGGAAGAAAAAAGGCTGGAGCTGGAGTATCGGCTTTTTGGCGAGATCCGCAACCGGGTGGCCCGGGCGGGCTCGCGGATCCTGCAGAGCGCCGCCTGCCTGGCGATGATCGACCTGCTGGCCGCCCTGGCCATTGGTGCCGCCAAGTACCGCTACGTCCGGCCGACGGTCAACGAGGGAGAGGAAATAAGCATCCGCGAGGGCCGCCATCCCGTGATCGAACTGGGGCTGCCGCCGGGACGCTTCGTGCCCAACGATGTCCACCTGGACCAGGGCGACAAAGAGGTGATGATCATCACCGGGCCCAACATGGCGGGTAAATCCACGGTGCTGCGCCAGACCGCCCTGATCGTCCTGATGGCCCAGATGGGCGGCTTCGTGCCGGCGGCGGCGGCGACCATCGGCCTGGTGGACCGGATCTTCACCCGGGTCGGAGCCATGGACGACCTGCGCCGGGGCCAATCCACCTTCATGGTGGAAATGAACGAAACCGCCAACATTCTCAACAACGCCACCCCCCGCAGCCTGGTGATCCTGGACGAAATCGGCCGGGGCACTTCAACCTTCGACGGGCTGGCCATCGCCTGGGCGGTGGCCGAAGCGCTGGTCAACAAGGAGGGCAAGGGGATCAAGACCCTCTTTGCCACCCATTATCACGAGCTGACCGAACTGGCGGCCACCCAGCCCCGGATTCACAACTTTCATATCGCCGTGCGGGAGTGGAACGACACCATAATCTTTCTCCACAAACTGCTGCCCGGCGGCGTGAGCCGCAGCTACGGGATCCAGGTCGCGGCCCTGGCCGGAGTGCCGGCGGTCGTGGTGGCCAGGGCCAAGGAGCTGCTGCATAATATCGAACAGGGTGAGTTCAACCGGCAGGGCCAGCCCCGCATCGCCGCCGGCGGGGTTGAGGAAGGAGGCGGCCGGGTGGCCAAGCCCAGCCAGTTGCGCCTCTTCGGCGCTGAAGATCCCCTGCGCCGCCGCCTGGCCGAGATTCAGCCCGACAGCCTCAGTCCCCTGGAGGCTCTGAACCTGCTCTACGAACTGAAACAACTGCCATGACCGCAAACCTGCCCCAGCCCAGCATCTTCTTGCGCCAACTCCGGGCGATACTGGGAGCCCTGTTGCTGCTCGGCCTGCTGCCGGGGGCTATCACCGCCGCGGGGGCCGCCCCGGTCGATCCCGAGCAGCAGTTTACCCGCCTTCAGCACTATTACCAGCGCCTGCTCAGCGGCGAGGAAGGGCGAAACAGGGAAAACTGGCAGCGGGCCGGCCAGGCCCTGCAGGAGCTCCAGCGTCAGCACCCCACCCACGAGGCGGCCCCCAAAAGCCTTTATCTGCAGGGCAATCTTTATCACCAGATGTACCGCCGGGGCGGCATCCCCGAGGACCTGGCCGCGGCGGTCACTTCCTTCCAGCGCATGCAGGCCGCCTATCCCCGCCATCCCCTGGCCGACGACGCCCTCTTCTATCTGGCCAATATTTTCCTGCACGAGCAGCGGGATCCGGCCCGGGCCGAGCGGGTGCTGACCCAGCTCGTCACCCTCTACCCCGACGGGGACATGGCCGCCGGGGCCCGGGAAAAGTTGCGGGACCTGCAGCGCGAAGCCCAGCGGGC
>NZ_JBIPKI010000005.1:0-85442 GCF_044068515.1 Desulfurivibrio nitratireducens | reverse complement strand
TCCAGCAGGGCGCGGCGCCAAGGCGGCGACATGGCGGGCCAGGCCCTGGAGGGCGGTTTGGACCGCCGGCAATCTGATCAGCCGGGGCAGGATGGCCCGCCGGCTCAGCAGGGCGAGAGAGCCGGCCCCGGTCACTCCCGCCGCTTGGGCCCCGGCCTGCCAGCGCTGGATGTCCTCCCGCCCGGGACTGAAAGCCAGTTCGATGGCCCGGTCGAAATCCAATTGCCGCTCTCCGCCAGACCCAACCTCCTGCTCAGTCTGGAAATCCTGGTAACGCTCGGCCAGTTGGGCCCGCAGAGCATCACCCACCCCCTGCAATTGACCCTCAATTTCCCGGCTGAAATTATCTTCGAACTGCTCCAGGCGCCCCTGCATGCCGCTGGCCGCGAAGAGCTGGCGGTACATCTGTTCCTGCACCCCGGTTTCCAGTTGGCCGTAAACCGCAAGATAGAGCCTGGTGTAGGATCCCGGCAGGGAGTAGTACCAGTCCAGGTAGCCGGGCACCGCGCCGATGGCCAGGGCAAAGGCTTCGTCCACCTGCCGGTCGACCCAGTGCCGCAGGTGACCGGAGACCCTCTCGAGTTGCTGACCCGACAGGCCGGACAGCTCCTGGTCGAAGGCCCGCAGGGTTTCGCCGTCAAGCAGCAGCCTTTGCTGGTTGACCAGGACGGCAAAAACTTCATCAGCGGCCAGGCGATCCCCAAGGTTGCGCAGGCCCAGGCTCAGCAAGACGAAAGCGCCGGTGACCAGCAGCGCGCCGGCAAGCCAGATCTGCCAGGGGCGCAAGGGAATCCGCGGCTCGGGCGGGCGGGGCCGGTTGCGGTCCATGCTGCTCACTCCTGCTCAGCGGTTTCGTTCCCGCAGGGCTTCGGCCCCGACCAGGAGGCGGACCCAGGCCCAGAGAAACGTCCCGCTGGTGAGAAAAAAAAGGCTCCAGCCCAGCAGGCCCAGAAAGCTGCCGCTCCCCTGGCCGCCCAGGGTGTTTTGCAGGGCCCATTGGGCGGTCAGCTCCAAGGTCTGCTGAAAGTGCATCAACATGCCCGGCAGAGTGCCGGAGGCCGAAGAAGCCGGCAGGTTGCCGCTCATGGCGCCGAGCCAGCTCTGGCCGACCAGGTTGGGTTGCGACAAATTCAGCGATACCAAGAGGTAAACCAGCAACAGCAGGCTAACGTTGACCGGCACGATGATTCTACGGGCCAGGGGGCGCACCACCTCGGGCTTGGCGTGCCGCTGCAGGCGGGCCCGGACCCCGGCGGTCAGGCCGGCCAGCAGAGGGAGGTTCAACAACAAAACCAGCCAGAGCCAGGGATTCATGATCAGCAGCTTGACCAGCATCAGGTTGGCCAGGACCAGGGCCAGCAACAGGTGCCGGCTGATCATCAGGACACCACCGCGCAGCAGATGGTTCCAGGGTGAACCGGCCTGCAGATACTGGCCCAGCCAGGCCCGGCGGCGTAATCTGGCCGCCTCGATGCTGCCGGAGAAGACCAGGACAACGGCCAGCGCCCAGAGGGGTAAAAAGAGCCAGCCGCGAACCGGTTCCGGCAGCAGGGTCCAACCCAGCAGCAGCAAGCAGATCGCCGTATTGATCATGAGCTGGATTCTCAAGGCCCGGTTCCTCCACCCGCCTGCCGGTCCCGGCCCGGCAACAAGCCTGGCGCTCCAGCCTGCCCCCGGATCAATCAACGGCCTTCAGGGTGGATGCTGCCGCCGTCCCTGCTGCCGGCCCCTCGCAGTCGCGGCTGCCGGCCCCGCTCTCCCCGCTCTGGACCCGCCAGAGGCCGGCGTAAACCCCGCCCTGCGCCAGGAGACCGGCATGGGTGCCGCGCTCGGCGATGGTGCCGTCCACCAGCACCAGGATTTCGTCGCAGTTGCGGATGGTGGACAGGCGGTGGGCCACCGCCACGGTCATCCGTCCCTGCTTGAAACGAAGCAGGTTGGCCTGGATCAGTTCCTCGGTGCGGGTATCCACGGCCGAGGTGGCCTCATCCAGCACGATCAGGGCCGGATTGCGCAGCACCGCCCGGGCCAGGGAAACTCGCTGGCGCTGGCCGCCGGAGAGTTTCAAACCCCGTTCCCCGATCAGGGTGTCGTACCGGGCGGGCAGTTGCTCGATGAATTCGTCAGCCCCGGCAATCCGGGCCGCCTGCTTCACCTCGTCCAAATCCGCCTCAGGAGAGCCCAGGCGAATATTTTCGGCCACGGTGCCGTAAAAAAGAAAAGCCTCCTGGGAAACATAGCCCACATGGCGGCGAAAACTCTCGAGCTGCAGCAGCGGCAGGGGCTGGCCGTTGACCCGGATGTCCCCCGCGCCCGGATCATAATAGCGCAGCAGAAGTTTGACCAGGGTACTCTTGCCCGCCCCGGTGGGGCCAACGATGCCCAGCACCCGGCCCCGCCGCAACTCGAAACTAACCCCGCGCAGCACCGGCCGGCCCGGACTGTAGGCGAAATCGACCCCCCGGAGATCAATCTTATCGGGAACCCCGGCCAGCTCCCGGGCCTGGGAATGATCGATTACCCGGGGCGCGGTGGCCAGCAGCTTGGCGATCCGCCGGGCCGAGGCCTCCGAGCGCTGAATCTGGCTGATCAGCATGCCGAAAATAAAGAGGGGAAAGACCAGGCGGACGGCAAAGAGCACGAAGGTGGTGAAATTGCCCAGGCTGGGCCCGCCTGCGGTGGCGGTCAGCCAGGCTCCCCCCGTAATCAGCAGGGCAAAGGCCAGGCCGGCCACCAGGTAAATCAGGGGAATGAACCGGGCCCGCTCCCGGGCGGCGGAGATGGCTGCATCGACATACTGGCGGGACCGCTTGGCCACCAGGCGCAGCTGCTCCTCTTCGGCGGTAAAGGCCTGGATGACCCCGATTCCCCGAATATTGTTTTCCAGGATGCTGTTGATCTCCCCCACGGCCCGCCGGGCCTTGCGGTACTGGGGCTGAACCCGGACGGCAAAGAAGCGGACGGCCACCACGGCAAAGGGCAAGGGGGCGATCAGCAGCAGGGCCAGCCGCCAGTCGAGCCAGAACAGAAAGCCGTAAACGCCGACAAAGGTGATTACCAGGCGGACAATGTTGGTGGTGACATCGGAGAAAAAGTATTCCAGATTGTCCACGTCGTTGGAGGCCACGGCCAGCAAATCACCGGTTTGGCGCTCCTCGAAAAAGCCGGCATCCAGGCGCTGCAGGTGGGCATAGATGGCCAGGCGCAAATCGTGGCGCACTTTCTGGGCCATGGTATCCAGGCAATAATCGCTGAGACTCTGAAAAACGGCCAGAGCCAGAAAGGTTCCCAGCACGGCCAGGCCGAACCAGAAAAAGACGCTGGGCTCGGTGCCGGCTTCCCCCTGGCTGGTGATGGCATCCACCACCCAGCCGATCAGGACCAGGGGCAGCAAGTCGAAAAGCCGGGCCAGGCCGTTCAGGAGCAGGCCAATGCCGATCCGCGCCTTGTAGGGCTTAACAAAAGGAAAAACCTGCCAGAGATAGCTGCCCAGAGCGGCTGACTGGTCATGCTCCTGGTCGTGGTCTTGATTAGTCTCGGAGGTCACGGGATGACGGAGGTGGGTGATAAAAAAAGTCGCCTGGCCTCCTTGCAGCGGGCAGGGCCGACCAGGCACAACCGGACAATTCCGGCTTTTATGCACCGGAAAGTACTTTATATTTGCTTCCGGCCGGCCTGTCAACGCAAAAGCCGGGCCTGACTTTTGCGATCCTGCGGCGCAAAATAGCGGCAGTCCCGGGAGGGGATAAATGGTAAACAAGGATCATGCGTAAAAAAGACGTCCAGCTTTTCCTGGCTGCCTATCTGGCCGAGTTGCGCCGCCTGGTCCGCCTGAGCCTGCCCCTGATCCTGGCCCAGGTGGCTCATATGGCCATGGGTTTTGTCGATACGGTCATGGCCGGCCGGGTCAGCCCGGCTGATCTGGCGGCGGTGGCCATCGGCAGCAGTATCTGGTTTCCCATCGTTTTATCCGCCGGCGGGATCCTGATGGCCATAACCCCCATGGTGGCCCAGCATTTCGGCGGCGCCAACCACCAGGCCATCCCCACCGTCCTGCGCCAGGGCCTGTGGATTGCCCTGTTCATTGGCCTGGGAGGGTTATTGCTGCTGCGCAATGTGGAATGGCTGCTGGATATCCTTAACCTGGAAAAGGAGGTCCAGCTTCTGGCGGGGGGGTATATGCAGGCAATCGCCTGGGGTTTTCCGGCCCTGGCGATCTACCAGGCTCTGCGTTCGTTCAGCGAAGGGATTTCCCTGACCCGGCCGATCATGGTGATCGGCTTTCTGGGCCTGGCCTGCAATATCCCCGCCAACTATGTCCTGATTTACGGCAAGCTGGGTTTTCCCGCCATGGGCGGGGTCGGTTGCGGTTGGGCCACCGCCCTGGTGCTGTGGGTGATGATGCTGGCCCTGGCGGTTCTAATCCACCGCGGCCGGGGCTACCGCTTTTTGCCTCCCCTGCTGGCCTGGGCTCCCCCCGCCCCGGGCCTGATCGGCCAGATGGTCCGGCTGGGCTTTCCCATCGGAATCGCTCTCTTCATTGAAACCAGCATGTTCGCGGTGATCGCCCTGCTGGTGGCCTCCCTGGGCGCCACGGTGGTGGCGGGACACCAGATCGCCCTCAACATCACTTCGCTGATCTTCATGGTGCCGCTGAGTTTTTCCATGGCCATTACCATCCGGGTCGGCCAGGCCCTGGGCCGCGGCGATCGCGGGGCGGCCCGCTTCAGCGCCCTGGGGGGAATCCTGACCACCCTGGTGACCGCCATGTTCTTTTCCGGCGCCATTCTGCTCTTCGCTCCGGCCATCGCCGCCCTTTACAGCCCCGACGCGGCGGTGCGCCAGGTGGCCGTCCATTTGCTGTTTTTCGCGGCCCTGTTCCAGGTTTCCGATGCCATCCAGGTGAGCGCCACCGGCGGCCTGCGGGGCTACAAGGACACCCGGGTGCCGATGGTTATAACCTTCATCGCCTTCTGGTTCATCGGCTTGCCGACGGGTTATCTGCTGGGGCTTTCCCCCTGGCCTGGCCTGTACCTGGGCGCCAAAGGGTTCTGGATCGGCCTGGTGGCGGGCTTGACCACCGCGGCCCTGCTGCAAAGCTGGCGCTTGCTGCAGGTCAGCCGGAGAGAAGCATAGCCAGCCCCGGCGATCGGAGCGGACTGTTAATGGCCGTAGCCGCGTTCCGCCAGCCAGGCCCGCATATGGGCGATCTCCTCCTCCTGGGCGGAGATGATCTCCTCGGCCAGGGCGCGAATTGCCGGATCCCGGCCGTGCTCAAGAACCACTCGGGCCATTTCTATGGCTCCCTGGTGATGGGGAATCATCCCCTTGACAAAATCGATGTCGGCATCCCCGGTGAAGGCAATATCCATGGCTGCGTGCATCCGCTCATTGGCCGCCCGATAAGCCCGGGTGGAGGCAGGCTCATCCTCTCCCGGCGGTGACGTGGCATGATGGTCTTGACCGTGTTCGGCGCCATCATGCATCATCCCATGACTGGAGCCCAGGGCGGGCCCACCAATAACCAGAACCAGGGCCAGGGCCAGAATTGCCGCCATGATCATCTTCCTGTCCACCATCTTGCTCCTCCTCGCCAGATCAGTTGGGTTGCGTTTGTCCACCCGCGAAATCGGGGAAGTTTCGATCCTTTGCCCCCCAAAGGCAAGCCGGATTGGTTATAATCCCTTTTTTTCAAACCAGCGGAACAGCAGGAGGGCGCCGGTGATGAATACGGGAATAACCAGCCAGTGATTGATCCCCAGGAGTTGCGGCACCGTAATCTTGCCGTAATCTCCCCAGGTATAGACGGTGGCCAGCAACCAGGGGTAGGCCTCGGCAAACAGCGCCGCCCCGGCGACCATGCCCAGCAGGCCCCATAAGGCGTCAAAACGCCCTTCACCCACGGCCCCCATGGCGGTGCCGGGGCAATATCCCAACAGACCCCAGCCCAGGCCGAAGAGCAGACCGCCGATGACCACCGGGCCCACGATCATCGTCTTGACGGAAAGTTTAGCCAGGCCCAGGTCCTGGAGCAGATAAACCCCGACCATGGCGACAATGACGCTGGAGAGCATGAACTTGACGATGGTCATGTCCAGCAGCCGCAGGGCCCCCAGTTGTTTGTCATAACGCAGCACCCGCCCCTTCTGGAGCAGAAAGCCGAAGAGAAAACCGGTAATCAGGCCATAAACGAGAATGCTCATTTTCGTGCCCCCCCATACACAATGCGCGCCATAATCATGCCGCCGACAAAGAAACAGACCAGGGCGACAAAGCCGCTAACCGCCAGTTGAAGCGAACCGCTCAACCCGTGGCCGCTGGGTCAGCCGTCGGCCAGACGGGCGCCGAACATGGCCACCGTCCCGCCCAAGAAAGCCACCACCGCCCGTTTGCCCGGGGTGTGGCCAAAGCGCCGGTTCCACATATCCGGCACCGCCTGGAGGCGGAAAGAGCCCGAAGTTATGGCCGAAACAAAAGCTCCCAGGACGATGCCGACGACGAACATCCACTGCCAGTCAACCCTGGGCACCACTTTGATGAAGTAATCCATCTGGGCCACCCGGTCGGGACCAAGCCACTGTTCAATCATTCCAGCGGTGCGGACAAATGAGGTGGAAGCGCCGAAAAACTGCCCGGTCAGTCCGACCGACATCACCCCTACCAGCCCCGTCAGACCTCCGGCCAGGTAAGGGCTCCAGCCACCATCTTGCTTCATGGTTCAATCCTCCTTGAGAGTCGCGAGGTTAACAAAATTCGGCCCCGGCCGGCAGCCAAAGGGCCAAGACAGAAAAAAACTCAAAACATGTTTAATATTCTGGAATTTTACGACATGAAAAGTCAAGGATAAATCACGGGGAGAAAGCAGACTGACGGCCGGCAGAGGCGAATAATGGCGGTTTCCCGGCCAGGAAGACAACGCCTTGAAGGTTCAACAATTAGCCAGGAACAGGACCGGGCCGGGCCATGATGGGGGAGCCGGCCCGGAAGACCGGCAGTCGCCGGGGACCTAAACCGGAGCAACCTGGGGAGATCT
This sequence comes from Desulfurivibrio nitratireducens, assembly GCF_044068515.1. Lineage (NCBI taxonomy): Bacteria > Pseudomonadati > Thermodesulfobacteriota > Desulfobulbia > Desulfobulbales > Desulfobulbaceae > Desulfurivibrio > Desulfurivibrio nitratireducens. The sequence continues at coordinate 78,409 of NZ_JBIPKI010000005.1, read as the reverse complement.
CCCCCTGCTTTGGCGGGGGGCGCGGATCAGGAGGCCTGGTCTCCGTGACGCCCGGAACCGTCAGCCCCAGCTTCCCGATGAAGCTCCTGCCAGCAGCCGTAAAGGGTCACCCGGTTTCTGCCGGCCCGCTTGCTGACATAAAGCGCCCGGTCGGCGACCTGCATCAGGTCGTCTCGGGTGGTCAGATCCTGGCCGGTTACCGCGGCGCCGATGCTGACCGTGGCCGTAAGCCTGCTGCCATTGAAGGTGGTGCTGGCGTTGGCCACCGCCTTACGGATTCTTTCCCCCACCACCTTGGCCCGGTCCTGGGACGTTTCCGGCAACAGCAGGATAAATTCGTCGCCTCCGAAACGGGCCAGGGTGTCCGTGGAGCGCAGGCCCAGATGGATGGTCTCTGCCACCATCCGGATCAGGCAGTTGCCCGCCTCGTGACCGTGGCGGTCGTTGGTCGCCTTGAGCTTGTCCGAATCCACCATCATCAGGGTCAGGGGGTGCCCGTAGCGCTGGGCCCGGGCGATCTCCTGATCCAGCATTTTCTTGAAGCCCCTCATATTCAGCAGGCCCGTCATTTCGTCGCGGTAAGATTCTTCGGCCAGCAACTGCTTGGCAAAATTAATGTCCGCCGCCAGCATGGTGGTAAGGTAAGCGACCAGCAGAAGCGGGGTGAAACGGACCATGAGGTCGGTGAACATGACCAGGGAAAACAACGCCACCCCATGGAGAGCATAGGCCATAAAAAGATAGATAAAGGCGATCAGCAGAACCAGCAGCATGGTCAGCATTTTGCCGAGGGTAAGGGCGCTGGCGATCAGGATCAGCAGGTAGGCATTGACCAGCGGACTGGCGTTGCCGCCGGTGTACCAGCTGGCGACGCTGATGAAAACCACCATGGCCACGATTTCAATGGCCAGCTTCCAGCGCTTGGCGGTGATGAAAAAGTTGAGGTAGCGGAATCCCAGGACAAAGAGAACGAAGGCCACCATGGCCAGAAAAAGGACGGAAAAGCTGTCAATGGTGGCGTTGGGGGTTTGGGAATAAAGCAGCACCAGGGTGAGCAACAGCCACTGCAGTTCACCCAGGCTGCGGGTGAAGCCGCGTAATTCCATCTGGGCGGGGCAAATCAGGGGCTGTTTACCCTTGATTTGCTGAGAGTCCTGGGGCCGTTTGAAAAAAAGGGGCATTCCGCATTCCGTACCGGTATTTAAAATTTAGTAATGAACCAAGGCGGCAGGTCAAAGTAGGGTCAAAACGGAAGCCCCGACTGACCAGAGTTTTCAGACTGCAGCCCCTCTTCATAATAAGCTCTAGCAACAACTGTCAAGCACAAACGCAGAAATCGCCGCCGCCGGCCCGCAGCAACCGGGCCCGGCCAAGGTTGGCGGGCAACGACCGGGGGTAATAGTGGAGATATTTACTTGTAAGCAAGAGATAAACCCGTTTACGAGAAAGCTGGAAAACAACCAGGAGGTATTGTCAGGGCCCCTGCTGGCTTGCTGTTTACCAGCCGTAATCAGGCCGCCGGGCAACCAGCGCGTCTTCCTCACCCCAGCCAACCCAGCGAGGCCCTAGGAAGTTGCCCGACCATAAAGAACCGTCACCGGCAAATGCGCAAAGGCCTCGGCACACCGCAGGCGCCGGCCTCCGGGGGTTGCCTCCGGCTCGATGGTCGCGGCGACCAGGAGATTGTGCCAGGCCCCGCTGATTTCCTCCGGCAGCACCAGGGTCGTATCACCCCAGGCTGCCGGAGTGAAAAGGGGCAGGTCCGGGGAAAACCGCTCCCCGGGTGGGCGGGGGAACCGGGAATCCGAACCTGGTTCGCTTTCCCGGACCCCTCCCCCGGCCGCGCCGCCGCCAACCGTTTCCTGGTCCCAGGAGGCGAACCAGCGCCCCACCGCCACCAGCAGGCGGTGTTCCCGCCATTGGCGGATAAAGGCGCAAACCTGATGCTGGCGGGGCCCTTCCACCGCCAGGGGCTGGTAGGTCCCCTCCTGGAAAAGTTCCGGAAGTTGGCGGCGGAAGCGCAGAATCCGGCCGATCAGATAAAGCTTCAGCCGGCCGTCCCCGAGCCCGGTCAACAGCGCCCGAACCTCCGCGGCCGGTGGCGGCTTGGCCGGATCGAGGCTGGGCAGAGTCGCCAGGAGCCGGCGGCGGCGGCGGTAGTCCACCGGGCGGCGGTTGTCCGGGTCCACCAGGCTGAAATCCCACAACTCGCTGCCCTGGTAAATATCCGGCACTCCCGGGCTGGTGAGCTTGAGCAGCAGCTGAGCCAGACTGTTCAGCAGCCCGTAAGGGGCCAGGCGACGGACCAGGGCGGCGAAATCGGCCGGAAAGGGATTGGCCGGGGCCGGATCGAGAACCTGGTCGACAAAGCGCGCGGTGGCTTCTTCGTAAGCCGGGTCGGGATTGAGCCAGGAAGTGTGGACCTTGGCCTCCCGGGTCGCCTTGAGCATGTATTCCCGCAAACGGCGACGGTAATCATCATCGGCGCCGGCCGGTTCACCGGCGGCCGCCAGGGGCCAGGAACCCAACAGGGTCTGGTAAAAAAGATATTCGTCATCGGGGCTGGGGGCCAGCCGGTGGTTGACCCGGCTTTTGCGGGAACGGTTCCAGCGCCGCCAGCGCTGCAGCTGCCGGCGCCAAAGTTCCGGCACTTCGCTGATCACATTGATCCGGGCCCGGACATCCTCGCTGCGCTTGCTGTCGTGGGTGGAGGTGGCCAGCATGGCATGGGGCCAGCGGCGCAGCCGATCCTGGGCGGCATGGTGCAGGGCCGCCGGCGAGACATGAAAGCGGCGGGGATCGCCGCCCACTTCGTTCAGGGAGACCAGCCGGTTGGCGATGTAGAAGGTGGTGTCCTCCAGGGCCTTGGCCATCACCGGGGCCGTATATTGCTGGAATTTGCGGACCATCCGGGCCAGCCGGAGCTGCAGGACCGCCATTTCCGGCCCGGGCCCCGGGTCGGGGGGATCACCTCCCGCCCAGTTGGCGGTGGCGGCAAACGGGATTGCCAGGGCGCTGGCCTGGAGAAAGTCGTAGATGATGGGGTCGATGGCCGAGCCGCGCTTGCGGGCCTGGGCCACGGCCCACTCGACATAGTTGCGGTCCTCGGGGCTGACCGTTGCTCCCCCGGGTTCGGCCCTGATATAGGTGCGATACACGGGAAAACAGGCCGTTACTTCAATGAGCGCATCCCGCAGGCCGTTCAGGGTAAAATCACGGGTATGGCGATCTCCTTCGGCGATATCCTTAAGCAGGCGGGCCAGCACCGTCAGTTCGCTGGAAAGCTGGGTGGTGACGATCAGTTTTTTGCGTTCGTAGAGCAGGTCGTCAAAATCGAGCCGGCGCCCGATAAAGCGATGGTAAACCCGGGTCAGGGCCGCCTCCTGCTCGGGTCGGGTAAACAGACCGTTGACCTGGTTGGCGAAATCGTAGCCGGTGGTGCCGTCCACCCGCCACTGCTCGGGCAGGTACTCGTAGGACGCGAGAATTTTTTCCACCACCAGGTAAATATCCGAATTATCCGAGCCGGCCGGGGCCGGGGAGGCCTTTTCCCGTTCGGCGGCGGGCGGGAGAGAGGCGGCTGTTACCGCCTCATGGAGTCGGACGAAATAAGCCGCCGGGTCCGACAACCCATCGGGATGATCGACCCGCAGCCCCTCGATCTGACCGGCGGCCACCAGTTCGAGCAAAAGGCCGTGGGTGGCCTGAAAAACCTCCTCGCGCTCGGCCCGCAGTCCGGCCAGGGAGTTGATGTCGAAAAAACGGCGGTAATTGATTTCATCCCCCGCCACCACCCAATGGGCCAGGCGATAAACCTGTTTTTCCAGCAGGGCGTGGAGCCGTTCGCCCCGGTCGGCGGGATCGTTGCAAAGGGCGACACACCGCTCGATCAGGGCCGCGATCCGGGGTTCCCGCCTGCAGAGATCGGCCAGGCGCTGCTTGGTGATCTCCTTGTCCCGCCGCCGTTCCTGTCCCCGCTGGGGATCAACATTTCCCCGTCCCGGCAGATGGGCAAAGGCGGTGAGCAGATTCTCCAGTTCCAGCAGGGCGGGATCATCGGCGGCCGTCTGGCGGCGGAACGCTTCCAGGCCCAAAGCCGCCACAGCGGGATAAGTGGCCGGATCCAGGGGCAATTGATGCTCGTAGTAGGCGAAATGAAAGGTTCCGCTTGCCGAACTGAAAGCCAGTTTGATCTCCCCGCGGTCCAGCACATTGCCGTAGCGGTCGCCCAGAATGGGCAGCAACACCTTGCCCTGCAGCACCTCGTGGGCGGGCCGCCAGTCGATATCGAAAAAGGAGGCGTATTCGGCCGCCGGCCCGTTTTCCAGCACATCCTGCCACCAGGCGTTGTCCGCCCCGCCGACCCCCATATGGTTGGGAACAATGTCGACAATCAGACCCATCCCGTAGTCCCGCAACCGCTCAACCAGGCCCTTGAAAGCCGCCCGATCGCCCAGTTCCGGATTAAGTTCCCGGTGATCGACGATATCGTAACCATGCCGGCTGCCGGGCCGGGCCTTGAGAATCGGCGAAGCGTAGCAGTGGCTGATGCCGAGTTCAGCCAGATAAGGAACCAGGGCAGTGGCATCGGCGAAGTTGAAATCGCGATGAAACTGCAGGCGATAAGTGGCCCGGGGAATGATGCGACGGCGGGGCATGGGCGGCTCTCCAGCAAGTTTTAGCGACAAGGCGGCAAACGGTTAAATCGTATAACCAGCAGCCGCCGGGCGGCGACCCGGGCAACGGTATCTTGGCCCTGCCGGGATGGCGGCCTGGCGGCTTAGGGCCAGCTGGCCAATCCTCGGCGCCGGCGCCCTAAGCGGCGATGCCACCCCCCCTCCAGACGGATGGTCGATTTTGCGGCCCTGGCCAGCATGGGCTCAGGTTGTTGACCGGGTTGGCGAATTTAACCACCGAAAGAACAGCGGCCGCCAGAAGAAACCCGGTCTGTCGCTTGATTTTCGCGGGGGTAAAATAATCGGCCTGGCCGCCACTTAGAGGCGGACATCCTCACCCACCAGCCAACGCACCGACCAGGGCGGCAGTTGCTCATCTTGAACCACGGCGGGCAGCGCAAACCACAACCGCCCGCCCACCCGGGGGCCGACGGCCGGAGACGGGCCAAGATTGGCCAGCAGGACCAGGCTTTCCTTCCCATCGCCAAAGGGCCAGACCACCTGCAGGCCCCGGTCGGCGAAGGTTCGCCAGCCAGCCGCGCCATTGGCCAGACGGGCGACCAGGGGAATAATTTCCCGCCGGCGCAGGGCCAGCAGCCGGCGGTGAAAATCGAGCCATTGCCTCCCCGCCGGGCTTTGCGACTCATCCCAGACCAGGACGCTGGCCGCGAAGGTTTCCAGCGCCTCGGGATCGGGAATCAGGCGGCGCTGTTCGGGGGTGGCAAAGGCCGCGAAGTCGGCAAATTCACGCCGCCGGCCCTCGCTGACCAGGCGGGCCAGTTCGGGTCCGAAATCGGCAAAGAAGAGAAAAGGGGTGGTCGCCCCCCATTCCTGGCCCATGAAGAGCAGCGGCGGGGACGGGGCCAGCAGCAGCACGGCGCTCAGGGCCCGGACGGCTTCCGGGGCCGCCAGCCGGTTGAGCCGTTCGCCCAGGGCGCGGTTGCCCACCTGGTCGTGATTCTGGAGAAAGTTGACAAAGGCCGCCGGGGGCAACTCCCGGCTGGGCTCCCCCCGGACCTGCCCCCGGCGAAAAGGCGAAGGTACGCCCTGGAAGGCGAAACCCTCGCTCAGGCAACGACCCAGTTGAGCCCGGGGGGAGGAGGCATAGTCGGCGTAATAGCCCTCCGTTTCGCCGGTGGCCAGAACATGGGCGGCATGATGCCAATCGTCGTTCCACTGGGCGTTATAGAGCCGGGGCCGGCCGGCCGGGTCGCGGCCCAGGTAGCGGGCCTGGTTGGCGTCGTTCTCCAGGACCAGGTGGACCCGGCGTTCCGGGTCGCAACCAGCCCGCACTTCCTGGGCCAGCTCGACCAGCAGGTGAGGTTTGGAGTCATCATGGATCGCATGCACCGCGTCCAGACGCAGGCCGTCAAAGTGGTATTCATTGAGCCAGTAAAGAGCGTTCTCGATAAAAAAACGGCGGACCCAGAAGCTTGCCGTTCCGGCGAAATTGAGGGCATCCCCCCACGGAGTCTGGTGCCGGGCGGTGAAAAAGTGAGGGGCATAGCCGTGGAGATAATTGCCCTCCGGTCCGAAATGGTTGTAAACCACATCGAGCAGCACCATTAATTGCCGCTGATGGGCGCTTTCCACCAGCAACTTGAGGTCTTCCGGGGCGCCGTAGCAATCCGCCGGGGCATAGGGCAACACCCCGTCGTAGCCCCAGTTGCGCCGGCCGGGAAAGGCGGCCAGGGGCATCAACTCCAGGGCGGTAACCCCCAGCTCGACCAGATAATCCAGGCGGGCGTTAAGGGCCGCCAGAGTGCCGGGCGGGGTGAAACAGCCGACATGGACCTCGTAGATCACCGCTTCTTCCCAAGGCCGGCCCCGCCAGTTCCCGTCCCGCCAGGACCAGGTCCGGGGGTCCACCACCTGGCTTAGGCCGTGAACCCCCCGGGGTTGAAAACGGGAAGCGGGATCCGGCACCTCGTCGGCCCCATCGATCCGGTAGCCGTAGCAACTCCCCGCCCGGGCCCGATCGCTGACCAGCTCGAACCAGCCCTCCGGCCCGGCCGCCATGGGTAAAACCACCCGGCCCCCTTCCTCCGCCAGGCAAAGCTCAACCCGGCGGGCGGCCGGGGCCCAGAGCCGGAAGCGCACCCGGCCGTCATCCAGGCAGGCGGCCCCGAAGGGCATCTCATGACGGCGCTGCATTATCCTCCTCTTGACCCCAACAACATACGCCGGCAGCAATCTTGGCCGCGGCCGCCCAACCGCGGCTCCCGCTGAGATGTGCCGCCCCGGTCCCGCTGCTGCCCGCTTCGGTCGCCTTCAAGCCAGTTCAATCCGGTACTGAGCGCCGTGCAGCAGGCCGACGATCAGAGTCAGATATTCCCGCAGGTGCCGGGTCAGCAGAAAATTTTCGCGGACAAACTGGCGGGCCTTGGCGCCCATTTCCACCATCCGGTCCCGGCGGTAAAGCAGGTAACGGATCCGCAGAGCGGCCCCCTCGGGGGTACGGACCAGGAAACCGGTATGGTAATTGACCACCTGGAGCCGGATCCCGCCGGTATCACCGCCGATCACCGGTTTACCTTTCCAGAGCCCTTCGGTGACCGTCAGGCCGAAACCCTCCTTGGTCGACTTCTGAATCACGATATCGCTGGCCCGCTGGAGGGCGTTAATGGTCCGGTGGGCATCGGGGGGCAAAAGCAGGATCTTGATATCGGGATCATCCCCGGCGGCCTGGCGGACCTCCTGCAAGACCATATCTCCTTCCGGGTCATCGGTGGCGGTACCGCCGGCCAGAACCAGTTGCAGGCCGGGAACGAATTTGCGGGCCAGGCGGTGGGCTTCGATCACCCCCACCGGGTCCTTGAAGCGATCAAAGCGGGAGACCTGCAGAATCAGGGGCCGGTCCGGATCCAGTTCAAACCGGCGCCGGACTTCATCAAGCTCGGCGGCGTCCAGGTCAATATTTTTTTCACTGAGCGGATCAATGCTGGGGGCAATGATATACTCGGGATGCGGCAACGACTGGGCAAAGGCCGGCAGGGAAAAGATGCTGGCATCATAGGGACTGATATGGCCGCGCAGATAGCGCCAGAGGGGACGATAGGGGCGGCTGGCGTCGATATGGCAGCGCCAGACCCAGCGGCCCCGGCGGTTGGGGCAAAGCCCAAGCAACGGGGCCGGTTGCGGATCATGGATAAAGACAAAGTCGGCTTCTTCGAGCTGAGGCCGCAATTGCTCGGCGTTTTTGCGATTGACCTCCTCGTAGGCCTTGAGCAGGGAATCGGCAATGGGGGTCCGGTGGCCCTGGAGTCCGTTGTGCATGGCCTTGGTGCAGCGATAAAAATCTTCGTTGCCGCTGATCACCTCCCACCGGGTGTCGATCCCCAGTTCATTGCTCAGGGGCACCAGCTTTTCGAGGATCTCCGCCACCCCACCCCCCACCCGGGTGGAATTGACGTGCACCACCTTCATCCCCTTCAGGGGGCGGGCCAGCTGCTGCAGGTGGGTGATGACATCCTGGCCGACCACCTCGGCGTACGCGGCAAGCATTTCTGGCATCAGGATTCACCTCTTTCACAGTGTTCGCGGCAAAGTCCGGCCAGTTCATCCCGCAACTGGCTGAGGCTGGCGAAGAAAGGATCGATGGTGGCCAGCTGTTGGCGAAATGCGTCGTAACGCGGCCCGAAGCCGGCCAGCCAGGTACTGAAATCGTCGGAGCCATCGGCCAGGCGCCGGCGGGCATCGATAAAATGATAGAAGATGGTGCCGGTGGCGACGTGCGGCAGTATCGCGGCCAGCTCATGGGGCCGGGCCAGGGTTTTGCCGGTGGCGAAAATGACCAGTTGCGACCGGCTGAACTCGAAGGGCTGTTCGGCCCGCAGCCAGTGGGAGAGTTCACTGCTATCCAGGCGCTCATCGATAATGTCCAGCAGCTCCCGACGCAAACCGTCGAGGTTCCGGTGTTCCCCGGGATCGACCACCGCCAGTTGTTCGGCCAGTTCGGGGTCATGGAGGTGCTGCCGGCACCAGACGGCAAAGTCGTTGTTGAACTCCCGCTCCTCGAACCGGACGCCCAGCAGGCCGCCCCAGAAATGATGATAGACGCTGTCCTCGGCAACCTCCCGGAGATGATCGCGGAATTCGACCAGGGTGAAGGCCTTGCGGCCGGTGGCGATGGCAATCAGGGCGCAGTCCTTGAGGGTGAATGGGGCGGGAGAGCCGGGAGAGGCGTTATGCTTGTGCTTGGCGGCGGCCATGGTTTTACTCCTGGGAAGACAAAGGGGATCAGAATCCAACCACAATCCAGGGCAAGGTTGCTCCATGACCAGTATCAGGCGCAAGGTCAATCGTTGTCAAGCGGGAAAAGGCAGAAAGCGGAGGAGGTAAACCGGCGGACCGGCGCGGCTCAAGCCCCTGGGCGATAAAGGCGGTGTTGGCGGATATAGGCCTCCACCGGAGGCGGCACCAGGCCCTGAATGGCTTGGCCTTGGCGGATTTTGCGGCGAATGGTGGTGGCGGAAACCGGAAAGGCGTCCACCGGCAGAGGGTAAAGCCGGGCCCCCAGGGGATGGTGCCAGCAGACGCCGGCCGGGTCCCGGCTGAAACCCGGTTGGCGGGAGAGAAAATCGTCGAGGTGGCCGGGAGCGGTGTCGGGCCGTTCAGCCACCAGAAAATCGGCGTAGCGGAACAGCTCGTTGAAGTTTTTCCAGGTGGTGATTTCGGCGAAGGCATCCGAGCCGATGATGAAATAGAGGGGCTGTTCCCAGCCCAGGTCGGTCCTCAATTCCCTCAGGGTATCGACGCTGTAGGAAGGGCCGGGGCGTTTCTCCTCCATCCGGCTGACCCCGAAGACGGGATGGCCGACCAGGGCCAGGTCCAGCATGGCGGCCCGATGGTGAAAGGGTGAAATCGGCTCTCCCAGCTTATGGGGCGGCTGGGCGGCCGGAATAAAAAGGATCCGGGCCAGGGCGAATTCCCGCCGGGCCGCCTCGGCCAGCACCAGATGGCCATTATGCACCGGATCGAAGGTTCCCCCCAGTACCCCGATTCCCCTAACCTTTCCCGTCATCCCGTCCTCACCCCGCCGGCGGAACGTTGCCGGCTGACCGTCGCCCGGACCAGCCAGCCGGCCCGGCCGGCAAAACAGAAAACCACGACCCTCATGGCTCGAGTAGCAGTGCCGCCTGACCCCAGGTTTCCCGCCGGGGTAAACTTGCAGCCGTGGCGCAGATTGGCGCAAGCAGCCCCGGCGATTATACTCCGGTATATCGCCGGGGCTGATCGCGCCAAGATGCGGTGCGACTGCAGGTTTACCTAAACTCTGATTTGGCCTTCGCCGTAGACGATGAACTTGCGGGTGGTCAACTCGCGCAGGCCCATGGGGCCATAGGCGTGGAGCTTGGTGGTGCTGATGCCGATCTCCGCCCCCAGGCCGTATTGGCCGCCATCGCTGAAACGGGTCGAAGCGTTGACCATCACCGAGGAAGAGTCAACCTCGCGGAGAAAACGCTGGGCGTGGGCGTGGTTGTTGGTGATGATCGCCTCGGTGTGCTGGGAGCCGTAGCGGGCGATATGGGTCAGGGCCTCGTCGATATCGGCCACCACCTTGACCGCCAGGATCAGGTCGAGAAATTCCATCCCCCAGTCGTCCGGCCCGGCCGGCACGGCCATGGGCATCAGGGCCAGGGTTTGGGGACAGCCCCGGATTTCCACCCCGGCGAGGGCCAGTCGGGCCCCCACCGCGGGCAGAAATTCCGCCGCCGCATCCCGGTGGACCAGCAGGGTTTCCAGGGCATTGCAAACCCCGGGCCGCTGGGTCTTGCCGTTGATGACGATATCGCCGGCCATGCCGAGATCGGCCCCGGCGTCAACGAAGACGTGACAGACTCCCTTGTAATGCTTGAGTACCGGAATCCGCGAATTTTCGGAGACGAAGCGAATCAGCCCCTCCCCGCCCCGGGGGATGATCAGGTCGATTTGTTCCTCGAGCCGCAGCATGCAGGTCACCGCCTCGCGGTCGGTCACCGGAATGACCTGAATGGCCGCCGGATCGAGCTGTTCCGCCGCCAGGCAGTCCCGCAGCACCTGGGCCAGCGCGAGGTTGGAATGGAGCGCCTCGGAGCCGCCCCGCAGCACCACGGCGTTGCCGGCCTTGAGGCAAAGGGCGGCGGCATCGACGGTGACGTTGGGCCGGGATTCGTAAATCATCCCGATCACCCCGAGGGGAATCCGCATCCGCCCCACCATGATCCCGCTGGGCCGGCGCTGCAGCTCGGAAATTTCCCCCACCGGATCGGGCAGGGCCGCCACTTCACGCAAGCCGGTGACCATGGCCTCGATGACCTTGTCACTCAGGGCCAGCCGGTCCAGCATCGCGGCGGACAGACCCTTTTCCCGGCCGGCGGCCAGATCGAGTTCGTTTTGGGCCTGGATGTAATCCTTGCGTTCCAGCAGGGCCGCGGCCATCGCCAGCAGCACCCGGTTCTTGACCGTGGTCGACAGATTGGCCACCTGCCTGGCCGCCCCCTTGGTTTCCCGGGCCAGTCCGATGATGGTCTCTTCCAGTGTCATATTTACCTCCCGTCCGACTTAACCCAGAAACTGGGCGAAAAACATGAGCGCAAAAAGCTGATAATCCGCGCTATTATCCAAGGTAAACGTTCAGCAGGTCGCCAGGTTGCCGCCGGCAGGCCCCCGCAGGACTGTTCGCCGAGCGAGCCGGAGCGATCGCCGCCCGGTGCGGTGCTGCTGAGCGTTTACAGAATGACGAGATTGTCGCGATGGATAACCTCATCGGCATCCTTGTAGCCCAAAATACCTGCAATGGCGGAAGTTTTCACTCCCATAATGCGGCGGACCGCCTCGGCGTCGTAGGAGACCAGCCCGGCGGCCAGGGCCTTGCCGTCCCGATCAAGGCAATGGACCGGATCGCCGAGCCCGAAACTGCCCCGGACCTCGACGATCCCCGAAGGCAGCAGACTCTTGCCGCCGCTGAGGATGGCCCGGCAGGCCCCCTCATCGAGAACCAGGTACCCTTTGGGCCGCAGGGTATAAGCGATCCAGTGCTTGCGGCCCGGCATTTTCTGGGGTTCGGGCAGGAAAAAACTGCCCAGTTCCTCGCCGGCAAAAAGCCGGGGCAGCACGTCGGGCTCCCGCCCCGGCCCGATGATGGAACAGCCTCCGCGGGAGGCCACCATCCGGGCGGCCTTGACCTTGCTCAACATGCCGCCGGTGCCGACCGCGCTACCCACGGTGCCGGCCATTTTTTCGATCTCGGGGGTGATCCGCCCCACGGTATGCAAGGGCCTGGCGGCCGGATCGCGGCAGGGATCGGCATTGTAGAGAGCCGCCACATCGGTGAGGCAGATAAAGAGGTCGGCTTCGCAGAGATTGGTGACCATGGCCCCCAGGGTGTCGTTGTCCCCGAATCGCAACTCCTCCACCGAAACGGTGTCGTTTTCGTTGATGATCGGGACCAGACCCCACTGGAGCAGGGTGAAGATGGTGTTGCGGGCGTTGAGGTAGCGGTCGCGGCGGGATAAGGCGTCATGGGTCAGCAGGACCTGGGCCACCTTGCTGCCGAGCTGTTCGAAGATTTTTTCGTAAGCCCGCATCAGGCTGCTCTGGCCCACGGCGGCGGCGGCCTGCTTTTCCCGCAGGCTCAAAATCCGGTTGCCCAGGGCCAGTTTGCGCCGGCCGGCGGCCACCGCCCCGGAGCTGACGATGATGACTTCGCGCCCCTGGCGCCGCAGTTGTTCGATTTGGCCGGCCAAACTGTCCAGGACCGGGTAGTTGAGTCCCTCGCTGGTGGTCAATACCGCCGAACCGACCTTGACCACCACCCGGCGGGCTTTGTCGAGGTAGCAGCGCCGGAGCTTGAGATCATCAACCTTTTTCGCTTGTTCGTTCATGGCTGCCTGTTTCCGTCAGTCATCTCCCGCCTCGCCGCCCGTTTCCGCAAGCTTACCGCGGGCCCCCGGCGGCTGTTCCGGCCCCCCAAAGGCCCCGGTGAAAGCTGCTTGCGACCGGTTCGTCCCCTGCCCGCCTGACGGCGGCAAGAAAAACAACCAGTTAGCGGGCCAAGAGCGCCGACCTGGCGGCCGCCGGGCCGGCTGATTTATCCGTGCCCTTGGCGGCGCTGCTTACAGCCCGGCCTCGGGATCATCATCTTCCTCGCTGGCGGCGGGCTGGACCAGATGCCGGGCAATAACTTCGACCAGCTTGTCCAACCCCTGACCTCCAAGGGCGGATACGGGGATCACCGGGATATTGGCCCGGGCAAAACGGCGCTCCAGTTCCGGCAGCGAAGTCCCCGCCGTTTCAGCGCCCGCGTCCTCTGCCGGCCCGGCCAGCAGATCTATCTTGTTCAAAACCACCAGGCGCGGCCGCTGGATCAAATCCTGCTGGTAAAGGCCCAGCTCCCGCTCCAGCATATGGTACTGCTCGAGGGGATCACCGGCAAGCGGGGCGGCATCGATGACCTGAATCAGCAAACGGGTCCGCTCCACATGGCGCAGGAAGGTGTGGCCCAGGCCGGCTCCTCGGTGGGCGTCCTCGATCAGGCCGGGAATATCGGCGATGGTGCAGGAACCCTGGCCGGGCAGAAAAAGCACCCCGAGTTGGGGAGAGAGGGTGGTGAAGGGATAATCCGCCACCTTGGGCGTGGCGGCGGTAAGCCGGGTCAGCAGGGTCGATTTGCCCGCGTTGGGCAAGCCGATCAGGCCGACGTCGGCCAGCAGTTTCAATTCGATCCGCAGCCAGAATTCCTCCCCGGGCTTGCCCTTGGTGGCGGTCCGGGGGGCCCGGTTGGTGGCCGAGGCGAAATGGACATTGCCCTTGCCGCCCATGCCGCCGCGGGCGGCCAGAAATCGCTGACCGTCATGCACCAGGTCGGCCAGAATCTCGTTGCTTTCGGCGTCGCGAATCACCGAACCCACCGGCACCTTGACCAGGCAATCTTCGCCGTTGCGGCCGTGCATCTTCCGGCCCCGGCCGGGGACCCCTTTTTCGGCGATAAAATGGGAGCGGTACTTGAAATCGAGCAGGGAGGTGAGCCGGGCCGAGGCAACCAGGTAGACGCTGCCCCCCGCCCCGCCGTCACCGCCATCCGGCCCCCCCTTGGGGACAAATTTCTCCCGCCGGAAGCTGACGCAGCCGTTACCGCCGTCGCCGGCCCGGACCAGAAATTTTGCCTCATCGATGAAGGACATAAGGGTAAGTGGCGAAGGCCGTAAGCATTGAAGGAGGGGGGGAGCGGAGCCGCCAAATTACCGGCCTCGCTGATGTCCTTAAAAAAACCGAGTGACCGGCGCCGGCCAAATAACAAACTGCCGGGCCGGTTCCAGCGCGACCGCGGCTCCCGGCAACGCCGCCCGGCATCTCCCCCTGTTACAGGCAGGATAAATCGACCGGGTCACCTGTCTGCGCAAGCAGTTCCGGCGGCCATACAGGAGCATGGCCGCCGGGACCGCTGGCGGGAAGAAGGAAATACCGGCCGGGGCTCAGGCCGGATAGACGCTGACGCGCTTGCGATTGCGACCGAAATCTTCGTAGGTCACCACGCCGTCAACCTTGGCGAACAGGGTATAATCCCGGCCCAGGCCGACATTGGTGCCGGGGTGAATCTTGGTGCCGAGCTGGCGAACCAGGATATTGCCGGCTTTGACCACCTGGCCGCCGAAGCGCTTGACCCCACGCCGCTGGGAGTTACTGTCGCGACCGTTTTTCGAGCTGCCGCCCGCTTTTTTATGTGCCATGACTCAAATCCTCTTAAGTCTAAAGAATTTCTTTGACTTCAAGCGCCGTATAAGGCTGACGATGGCCCTTTTTGAGACGGTAGCCCTTGCGCCGCTTTTTCTTGAAAACCAGTACTTTCTTGGCCTTGTCCTGCTCAATGATCCGGGCCGTGACCTTGGCGCCTTCCACCATCGGCCGGCCGACCCTGATCTCACTGCCGTCGGCTACCAGCAGAACATCCGCCAACTCCACCGTATCTCCAACCTCGCCGGCCAGTTTTTCCACCCGCAGGCGTTCGCCGGGTGCCACCTGATACTGTTTGCCGCCGGTGCGAATTATTGCGTACATAAACTTCCTCCAAATCCAGCTCCTGCCGTCCGCCCCAAGCGAACGGCCCTGAAAAGAAACCGATATTTATAGCCCCGCCCTGGTCGGTTGTCAAGCTTTACTGCCAGGCCACTTCATATTTCTCGGGATGCGAATCCTTGATGGGCATGACGTGAATCCGCTTGCCACATTTTTTTTCCAGATAATCGACCGTATGGGCCTCCTCGCGCAGCAGCATTTCGGCCAGCCGGGGATGGACCCGGACGGTTACCGTGTTTCCTTCCTTGCGGCAAGCCTCCCGTTCGATGTGGCGAAAAATCTCGTAGCATAAACTGCTGTTTGAGCGGAGAACACCGGTGCCGTGGCAGCACTCGCAGGGCTCGCACATCAGATGCTCGAGATCCTCGCGATTCCGCTTGCGGGTCATCTGGACCAGGCCGAATTCCGAAACCCGCAGGATATTGAGCCGGCTCTTGTCTTTCTTGGAAGCCTCCTTAAGAGCGGTGAAAACCGCCTCCCGGTGCGCCTCATCCTCCATGTCGATGAAATCGACGATGATGATCCCCCCGATATTGCGCAGGCGGAGTTGGTAGGCAATCTCCTTGGCCGCTTCCATGTTGGTCTTGAAAATCGTTTCCTCGAGACCGCTCTTGCCCACATAACGCCCGGTATTGACATCGATGACGGTCAGGGCCTCGGTGGGCTCGATCACGATATAACCTCCGCAACGGAGCCAGATCTTCCGTTCCAGGGCCCGCTTGACTTCCAGGTCGACTCCGAAGGCCTCGAAAAGGGGGGGGTCCCCTTCATCGAGACAGACCCGGCCCTGGAGGCGGGGCGCGAAAGTTTCCACGAAATTGAGTACCCGCTGATAGGTCTCGGGATCGTCCACCACCACCTGGTCAACATCGGGGGAAAAGACATCGCGGACCACCCGCAGGATGATATCGAGATCCTCATAGATCAGACTCGGCACCGCGGCGCCGCTGACCCGGTCCTGGATCTCCTCCCAGGCGTGAAGCAGAAATTCCATGTCCGCTTCCAGGTCATCGGTGGCGGCCATTTCAGCCACAGTGCGGACAATAAAGCCGGTACCGGTAGGTCGCAGGGTTTCGATTTTCCGGCGCAAGACCTGACGCACTTCTTCGTCCTCGATTTTGCGCGAGATCCCGATATGATCGGTCATCGGCATAAAAACCAGGTTGCGGCAAGGCAAGGTGACATTACAGGTCAAGCGGGCGCCTTTGGTGCCCAGGGGCTCCTTGCAGACCTGGACCAGAATGTCCTGCCCCTCGGTCAGCAAGTCGTCGATATTCTGACCCGGCATCCGCCGGGAAAGGGTATCGGTTTCATCGCCGCAGCAGGTGGAGCCCCCGGTGCCGTCGCCGCGTTCGCAGCGGGCCAGCCGTTTTTCCAACTCACCCGAAGAGACCAGGACATCATCCACGTAGAGAAAACCGGTCCGCTCCAGGCCGATATCGACGAAGGCTGCCTGCATCCCGGGCAGCACCCGCACCACCCGCCCTCGGTAGATGTTGCCCACCAGGCCCTTTTCGGTGGGATGTTCCAAGTAAAACTCGGCAAGATTGCCATGCTCCAGCAAGGCGATCCGAATTTCATAAGGGGTGGAGTTGATCAGCAGTTCGGTGGACAAAGGCTTAACTCCCCGGTTAATGGCGGCCGCCCCGCAACGCCGGGCCCGCCAGTTCTAGCAATAATTGTTATTGAGACCAGAGTCCCGCGGTCCGGCGGCGGGCGGATGGCAACCGGCACCCGCCGCCAGGAGCTGCCGGGGGGCTTCTTGCCCATACCGTCCCTAAGCTGGGGTACTGCCTGGCGTTTGGGCCTCGTCCCGGCTCCAGATCTTCAGCACCCGGGCGGCGGCCAGATCATCCTGGCCCAGCCCGCAGACGGCCGCCGCCGCCTCCAGGGGCTTGACCGTAGGCCGGCCGGCCTCCTGAACCAGAACCAGTTCCAGTTCCCCGGGCGCGCGGACGACCATATCATGGACCGCGGGCCTGATATCCAGGGTTCGCTCAACCCCTTTCCGGCGCACAGTCATAACAAATTCTGCGGCCGCAAGCAAGCGGGCCGGTAATTGGGGATCAATTTCTCGCGGCACCGTTATCCGGTAAGCGCTGAGGAGTCGATCCGGCTGCCGGCGGCCGCCGGGCTGCAGCGAAATGACCTCCAGTCCGGCCGGCAACTGCCGGTTAAGCTCCGCCCGGGCCTGTTCATGATCAGCCAGAGGCCGGGTAAGCTCCAACCAGAGAAATTCAGCCAGGCTTTCGGTCCCCAGGGGCAGAGCCGGTCCGAAGGAAACCTTGGGCACCGGATTGAACCCCAGGCTGAAGGCCAACGGCCAGCCCGCCCGGCGAAAGGCCCGAAAAAAGACCTGCAGGATCTCCAGGTGCCCCAGGAAGCGGGCCTCGGCCCGGCGGGCATAAAAGAGCCGATAGCCCACCGCCGGCAAGGGCCGCCCGGGAGTGGCGGCCGGTTCAGCGCCGTCTGGCGGCTGCTGCCCCGGTTGTTCCGGGTTGATCGGGGCCTTGAAAACCACGGGCTTGATCCGTTTAAAATCGCAAAGGCCGCACTTGCTGCAGCCATGGACCCGGCAATCGGGAGTATAATCCTCGGCCAGGGCCTTCTGCAGCTCGGTGGCCAGAAAAGCCCGGTCGACCCCGACGTCAAGGTGGTCCCAGGGCAGGGCCTCGGCGGGTGAACGGCGGCGGAGATACCCTTCCAGGTCAAGCCCCAGGGCGGCGGCTGCCTCCTGCCAGCGTTCGAGCTTGAAGTGATCGGACCAGGCATCGAGCCGGGCCCCATCGCGCCAGGCCTTTTCCACCAGATCGGCCAGGCGGCGATCGCCCCGGCAGAAAACCCCCTCGAGAAAACTCTGGCGGGGATCATGCCATTTGAGCTTGAAACTCTTGTTCCGCAGCCGACTTTTGAGCATGTCGATCCGGGCAAAGCCCTCCGCCACCGTCAGTTGAGGCTCCCGTTCAAAGGGGGTATGGGGCTTGGGGACAAAAATCGCGCTGCTCACCGTGACCTGGCAGCGCCCCCCGGGCCCGGTCCGCAGCACTTTGGCAGCCAGTTCGGGGATGGCGGCCAGATCCTCATCGGTTTCGCTGGGCAGTCCGAACATGAAGTAGAGCTTGATCAGCTTCCAGCCCAGGGCAAAGGCACTGCGCCCGGCCGCCAGCAGGTCTTCCTCGCTGATGCCCTTGTTGATCACCCGGCGCAACCGGTCGCTGCCCGCCTCCGGGGCCAGGGTGAAGCCGGTCTTGCGCACCCGGCGGATCTGCTCCATCATGGCCGGGGTCAGGGTTCCCACCCGCATCGAGGGCAGGGAAACCGAGACCCGCCGCTCGGCCAGGGCGTCCATCAGGCCGACCAGCAGTTCATTGATGCAGCCGTAATCGCCGGTACTCAACGAGAGCAGGGCCACCTCTTCGAAACCGGTCTGGTCGATTTTGGCGAGAATCTCGTCCATTACTTGCTGAGGGTCCCGTTCCCGCACCGGCCGGTAGATGATGCCGGCCTGGCAGAAACGGCAGCCCCGGGTACAGCCGCGGGCAATTTCCACCCCCAGGCGATCATGGACGATCCGGGTGGCCGGAACCAGGGGAGGAGCGGCAAGCGGGGCCTGGTTGAGGTCCGCCAGCACCCGCCGGCGCACCGGCGGCAAGTCGGGCCGCAGAGGCTCGGTTGCCAGCAGGTTGCCGGCCTCGTCATAACGGGGGGCAAAAAAGGCGGGAATATAAACCCCCTCGACGGCGGCCAACTCGGCCAGCACCTGCTGGCGGGCAGATCCCGCTTCCTTGCCCCGCTGGATTACAGTCAGCATTTCCGGCAGGGCTTCCTCGCCGTCGCCCAGCAGAATGGCATCAAAAAAGTCGGCCACCGGTTCGGGATGAAAGGCGCAGGGACCGCCGCCGATGACTAAAGGATGGCTTTCGGTGCGGTTTTCAGCCCGCAGGGGCAGGCCGGCCAGATCTAGAATGGTGAGGATATTGCTGTAACAGAGCTCGTAAGGCAGACTGATGCCAAGGACATCGAACTGGTCCAGGGGACGCCGCGACTCCAGGGAGAAAAGGGGCAGCCCGTGCCGGCGCAGTGCTTCCTCCAGGTCGAGATCCGGCGCGTAGACCCTTTCCGCCAGCCACTCCGGCCGCTGGTTGACCAGATGATAGAGGATCTGCAAGCCCTGGTGGGACATCCCGATCTCATAAAGGTCGGGAAAAGCCAGGGCCAGGCGGAGACGGGCGCCCTGCCAGTCCTTGCGGGTCGCGTTGAACTCATTGCCGCAATAACGACCGGGCCGGGCGACCTGGGAGAGCAGATAATCAAAATCCATCGTCGACATCAAAAAAATCTCCCGGCGGCAAGCACACCCAAGCCGCCGCTTACTGGATCAATTCGCGGGTAAAACTTCCGGGGACGGGAAGCTGGAAGTCGGCGGCGCTCAGGCCGCAATCAGTCAGCAAGTCATCGAGCCGCAGGGTCAGGCTCAAGCCCTGGTGACGGCGGGCATGAAGCTCGATGCGGTGGGGCAGCAGCAGGGGTGCGCCGGCGGCGGGCAAAGCTGCCGGGCGGTAATCGCCATAAACAAGCTCGGTGGGCTGACGTTCCCCCGGTTCGTATAGCCGAATCCGCCGCACCTGGTTGCTCCGGCCGGCGTTTTCTCCATCTGCGGCGGCGCCGGGACCAAAAAGAAGCTGGGTCCGGGATGGAGCGGCCATCTCCAGCCAGTAGCCTTCGCCTTGCGGATCCTGGTATACCGCCACGATTTCCGAATTAAAGGGCAGGCCGCCGCTGAGCAGGGCAAAAAGGCTTTGCGGCAAAATTTCCGGCGTCAGGCCGTCGGGCAGATGACGCCGGAAGCTTGCCGCCGTAGTCGCCCCTTCGTAAACCCTGGTTTCCGGCACCAACACCAGCCGGAAAAAATCACCATCGGTGACCAGGGCCAGCAACGGCCGCCCCAGCGGATCAAGGCCGACGAACTTCAACTGGCCGGGGCTCATGGCCTGCAAATAGCCGGGCAGCATCCCCGAGCGCAGCAGGGTGCGCCAGTTCAGCTCAGCCTCGGCATCGAGACACCGCAACTGCTCCCGTCGCTCGGCCATGGCGGCCTGAAAAGCAGCCTCGACCCCCAGGCGCTCCCCTTCGGCCAGCGGCTCACCCAGCGGGAACCGGGCCGCACAGCCGGCCAGAAGCAGCCCCGCTATGCCCAGCAGCACCAAGCACCGCCAGCCCGGCCAAAGCGAGGCCCGACCTGGATTTTCCGGCTGGGGGGCGGTCATTTTAGCGCCCCGCCCCGGCGAGACCGGCCTCTCATCTTGCCAATTCCTCGATTTTTTCTTCGATGGCCATCCTCTTTTCCCGCTCCTGTAGCGGATCGAGCAACTCCAGGGCTCGCCGATAAGCGGTCAGCGCCGCTCCCCGCTGCCCCAGTTCCCGGTAAGCCTCGCCCAGGTGATCGTAGATCACGGGATCGTCGGGCAACAGCTCCACCGCCAGCTCCAGCTCCTCCACCGCCCTCCGGTAATCCCCGAGCCGGTAATAAACCCAGCCCAGACTGTCACGAATGGAGCCGTCCTCGGGCCGAAGGCGGACCGCTTCTTCAATGTAAGTCAGGGCCTGAGTCAGATTCTCCCCCCGGTCGGCCCAGGTGTAACCGACATAATTTAAGGCGAAGGGATCCTGGGGGTCGCGGGCGATTACCTCCTGCATCTTGGCCAGGGCCCCCTCACCGTCGCCGATCCGGTCGAGATAGAGAGCATATTCGAAAAAAACCCGGGCCGTGGGCCCCAAATCCCGCAGGGCCCGGTCGAAAACCAGGATTCCCTGGCCGGCGTCATGCCATTCGGCGTGCAACAGGGCCAGGGTGACGTAAAAGCTCAGGTAGCGATGTTCCGGTTCGGCCAGGGCCCGGTCGAGAATTCTGGCGGCGGTGACGGGATCTTCGGCCCCATGGTAAATCCGGGCCAGCATCAGCACCGCCTCTTCGTAGCCGTAATCGCCGGGCCGGATTTCCTCCAGCAAAGCTCTGGCCCGGGCGACCTGGCCCGAGCGGTAATAGCCCAGGACCAGCAGCGAGCGGACCGCGTCCAGGCGGGGTTCATCCGAAAGCATTTCGTGGAGCAGGATCAGGGCTTCCTGGTAGCGTTCCTCGTCCAGCAGGATCCGGGCAATGGTCAGGTCAATATTGTCAACATCGGCGCTATAATGGCGTAATTCAGCCAATTCGGCCAGGGCTTCCTCGACCCGATCCAGGCGCAGATAGATATTGGCCAACAAGCCCCGCGCCCGTTCATCGGTGGGGTCATCGGCGATCATCTGCCGATAGAGGCGCAGGCTTTGCTCGTACAATCCCGCACTTTCGTAGGCCGCCGCCGCTTCCTGGGCCATGGCGGGCGTCCAGTTCAATGCCAGGGCCCGGTCGTAGGCGGCCAGAGCCCGGTCCATTGCTCCCATGTCCCGGTAAAAGCGAGCCAGGTAGTAATGGCCCAGGAAAAACTCAGGGTGCAGGGCGACCAGTTCCTCGAATACCGCCTGGGCTTGCTCCTCCCGCTCGCTGCCGGCGTAGAGCACCCCCAGCATCAGCATGGCGTTGGCGTTGCCCGGTTCGATGGTCAGAATATTGCGGTAGACGGCGACGGCCTTCTCCACCTCGCTGGCGGTGGTGTAGAGGTTGGCCAGCAGGGAAAGGGCGGAGAGATCGGCCGGTTTCAGTTCGATGATCCTCTGAACCCAGGCGATGGCCTCGGCCCGCTCCCCCATTCGCAACAGCAGCATGGCCAGACTGCGCATCACGTAATCGGCCTTGCGGTCACAAATCAGGGCCTGCTGGTAGGCGTAGCGGGCATCCTCGAGGCAACAGCCCAGTTCGGTGATCTTGCCCCAGGTGAATTGAAAATAGGCGCAGGCCGGATCCACCGCTTCCTCATAAGGTTCCAGCTCGGCCGCGTAGCGGGGGGCCGGAACCGGCTCAGCCGGGGGGGCGGCGGGACGGGAAGCGCAACCCGCCGCCAGCCCGACCGCGGCCAGGATCAGAGCCGTCAACATCAGGATTTTATTCCCGTTCATGCACTCCCTCGGAGATTATTTTTTCCCTGATCAGTAACGCCCGCACCGGGGCCCAGATCTTTTCTCCCACCTGCTCGATATCACCTGAGGCGTCGATGCGGACCAGGCTGGGATCTGCAAAAGCGGCAAAAATCGCGGCCACTCGGGTCAGGTAATCTTCCTGTTCGAAATCGTTGAGGCTCTCGCCCCGAAAATCCCGCACCCGGCGGACCCCGACCTGGGGCGGGACAACCAGCAGCAGCACCAGGTCCGGCCGGGGAGCGAAGCTTTCGTTGGCGGCCAGGATCTTCGCCGGATCATGGCCGGCCGCCCCCTGGTAAGCCACGGTGGAAAAGTAATAACGGTCGGTAAGGACCAGCTTGCCGGCGGCCAGGGCCGGCCCGATCAGGGTCTGGACATGCTCCCGGCGATCCTCGATAAAGAGCCGCAGTTCCTCCTCGGGGCTCAGGGCGGCCCGGTTGGCGAAGCTGGCCCTGATTTGCCGGCCGTAAGGTCCGTCGGTGGGCTCACGGGTGGCCACCACCTCCAGGCCGGCGGCCCGCAAGCGCCGGGCCAGCAACGCCAACTGGGTGGACTTGCCGGTGCCGTCGATTCCCTCAAGGGCGATCAACAGACCTTTGCTTTTTTCCTTGTGCGGCGTTTCGCCAATATTCACCAGGCCAATCCTTGCTGCCCGCATTCGTTCGTTTGTTATATCACGGAAAACCGTGAAAAAAAGTCTTACCCTTGGCCTGATAACCCCAATGTTCCCGGTTTGCCCGGCTGCTGTCAAAGGCCGAAACATCCGGACACCGCCTCGAGTCGGTAGGTTGCCGTTAGCAGGAATCATCCCGCGGCGGGGCCGCAACATTGTGCTGCTCCCGGTTGGCCGCAATACGGGCGGCCATGAGCACGGCCGCTCGCAGACTGGCATGGTCGGCCACCCCCTTGCCGGCGATATCGTAAGCGGTGCCGTGATCCACCGAAGTCCGGACGATGGGCAGACCGATGGTCACGTTAACCCCGTCCTGGAAATGGATCATTTTGAAGGGGATCAGGCCCTGGTCATGGTACATGGCCACCACCGCGTCAAAATCTCCTTTGCTCGCCCGGTAAAAAACGGTGTCCGGCGGCCAGGGACCAGTGAGCGCCAGATCATCCCCGGCCTCCGCCGCCACCCGGGCAATGGCCGGGGCGATTATCTGTTTCTCCTCGTGGCCGAACATGCCCCCCTCCCCGGCATGGGGATTCAGGGCGGCCACGGCGATCCGGGGCCGGGCCAGGGCGAAATCGCGGCGCAAGGCCGCGGCGGTCAGCCGAATAACCTGTTCTACCGCCCCGGCGTCGAGGGCGGCGACCACCTCGCCCAGGGGCCGGTGGATAGTAACCAAAGTTACCCGCAGCCGCTCTCCGGCCATCATCATGGCATATTCAGGGCTGTTGCACAAGGCGGCAAGCATTTCGGTATGGCCGGGATAATGATAGCCCCCGGCGTTGAGCATCTCCTTGCCGATGGGACAGGTCGTCATGGCCGCCAGCTCCCCGGCCTGCACCAAAGCCACCGCCTCGGCGATATAGCTCCCCATGGCCCGGCCGCCGGCCACAGTCGGCCGGCCCGGTTGGGGCAGAGGTTCCAGGGCGGACAGGGGCAGAACGTTGAGTTCCGCCGGGTCAGGAATCGTCCCGGGCTGCCAGGGCTTTAATCTCACGTGCTGCCCCAGGCGGCGGGCGGCGGCGGCCAGCACCCCGATATCCCCCAGCACCACCAGGCGCCAGCCTGCCACTCCAGACTCCGGGGCCGCCAACGCACCGGCCCCGGCCAAAATTTCGTCGTGCAGGCGCAGGATGATTTCCGGGCCGATCCCCGCCGGGCAGCCCATGGTGATTCCGATTATCCGCGGCTTGCTGGTCATCAAGGTAATTCCACCGGTTGGGAGTCGGCGCCGCCGGAAATCATGCCGAGGGCCGAACCCCCTGAGGGGCTTGTGGTTTGGGCCTTGCTGCCCAAAACAGTTTAAGGGTTTCGACCTGGCTGTCAGAGCTCAAAGGCATTTTTGATGTGCTCGACGGCCGGTTTGCCGCCGGCGAAGGATACCGCCACCACGTCAAAACGGGCCGCCGCCCGGCCGGCGCTTTCCCGCAGCAGGTATTCACTGGCCGCCAGGGCAATTTTGGCCTGTTTCTGCCGGGTCACCGCCTCTAGCGGAGAACCGTAGGCATCGCTGCTGCGGGTCTTGACCTCGACAAAGACCAGCTCGTCCCGGTGCTGGGCCACGATATCGAGTTCGGCCGCCCGGGTGCGATAATTGCGGGCCAGGATGCGATAACCGGCTGCTGCGAGATGGGCGCAGGCCAGTTCCTCGCCCCGCCGCCCCAGACCCTGCCGCTGGCGGGTCATCCTTAACGGCCCTGCCGGCAGTGGTTGACCGGCTTGAAACTTAGCCGGTGAATGGGGCAAGGACCATGCTCCCGCAACAGGCGGAGGTGTTCGGCGGTGCCGTAGCCCTGGTGGCGGATGAAATTATACTGGGGATATTGAAGATGATACTCTGCCATGATCCGGTCCCGCCGCACCTTGGCGACGATGGAAGCGGCGGCGATGGAAGCGCTGCGGGAATCACCCTTGACCAGGGCCTGCTGGGGCAGGGCCAGGGGAACCTGAAACTTGCCGTCCACCAGCAAAAAATCGGGCAGGCAACCGCCGGCCCCGGCGGCCAGGGTTTCCACCGCCTTCTTCATCGCCAGCAGGGAAGCCTGGAGGATATTGAGCCGGTCAATTTCGGCCGCCGACACCACCCCCAGGCCCAGATAAACTCCGGCCAGGGCGGAAATTTCCGCCGCCAGCTCCCGGCGCCGGCGGGGAGCAAGCTGCTTGGAGTCCCGCAAGCGGCTGACGTCGCAGGCCCGGGGCAGGATAACGCAGGCGGCCACCACCGGCCCGGCCAGGGGCCCGCGCCCGGCCTCGTCAGTTCCGGCCACCAAGCGGTAACCCTGCTTCCACAAAGAGCGCTCGAAGGCCAGGGCATCGGAAACCGCCCCGGCCGCCAGGAGAACTTTCCCCCCGCCCGGCCGCCTGCCTTTGCTGGTACAACCTTTCACCAACGCCAGTAACCCGCGGATTTACGAGTTTTAAAGGACTGCCGGCCGGCGGCGGCCAAGCTGAGCACCGCTGCCGGTCGCCGGCCGTTCAGCTGCTAATTGAGGTCGCGTTCACGAATCCTGGCCGCCTTGCCCCGCAGGTTGCGGAGGTAGTAGAGCCGTGAACGGCGCACCCGGCCGTGGCTGACCAGTTCGATCTTCTCCACTTGGGGCGAGTGCAGGGCGAAGGTCTTTTCGACCCCGACTCCGTGGGATACTTTGCGGACGGTAACGCTGGCCCCCATGGTGCCGCGCCGGCGCCGGATTACCACGCCCTGGAAAACCTGGAGCCGCTCCTTGGTGCCTTCAATGATCCGAAAATGGACCTTGACGGAATCGCCGGGCCGGAACTCCGGGTGATCGTGGCGCATCTGTTCCTGTTCAATCTGGGCAATCGCGTTCATTACTGTTCCTCTTTATCAGGTTCAAGGTTCAAGGGACAAGGTGCAAATTTTATGGAGTAAAACTATCTAAAGCCTGGAGGCCGGGCCGGACCTTCGGGTCGTCCGGCCCCCGGCCGGTCCTCAGCGACAAAGGCGGTCGAGGGTTATGGCGGCGGCGGCGCGGACCGGCAAGTGGTTGTAATCGCCACCACCGCTGATCGGCGGCAGGAAGGCATCCACCCCCGCCAGGGCCGCCGGAGCCAGCCCCCAGGCCGTACCCAGCAGTATCAGGGCGGGCTTACCCACCGCCAGTTGCTGCCGGGCCTGGCCATAATCCATCCTGGCGGCCTGGTCCCTGGCGCTGGTCGCCAAAATCAGCGGCCGCTGGGCCCGGGCCGCGGAAACCTGCTCATAAAGGGCGGCCAAATCCGGCACCACCCTTACCAGTTCCAGGGCGGTCTTGCGGGCCGGGTTAAGTTTTCCACCCCGGCCGGTAAGCCAGTGAGCCAGCAGTTCGGCCACCAGGCGCTGCTGATCCTCGTACGGCGTAACCAGATAATACCGCCTGACACCGTAGGTGCGGGCGGTTCTGGCGATATCATGAATATCCAGATTGGTGACCGCCGAACCGATCACCTCGCCCTGCCGGTTCAGCACCGGATAGTGGACCAGGGCGACATCCAGTAAAGCTCCCGTCTGCGCCCCGGCGGAAACCTCCACCGCTTCGTCGTTCCCGCCTGCTCCGGTCATCATTTCTCCTCCGGGCCGGCTGTCGGCGCTGCCGGCGCCGGTCGGAGCGGGTTCACCCGCTGGGCCACCGGCAGCAAACCATGACGGGCCAACAGTTTGCGTTCCGCCGGGCTGAAGTCGGCCGCCGCCAGTAATTCCGGCCGCCGTTCCATGGTCCGCCGCACCGCCTCGCAAAACCGCCAGGCGGCAATGGCGGCATGATCGCCGGAAAGCAGGATCTCCGGCACCGCCATGCCCTCAAAAACCCGGGGCCGGGTGTATTGGGGGTATTTCAGGCCGCCCCGGCTGCCCGGACTGAAAGTATCATTCTCGGCCGAATCACCGCAGCCCAAGACCCCGGGCAGCAGGCGAATCAGGCAATCTAGCAGGACCAGGGCCGCCGGTTCGCCGCCGGTGAGAATATAATCTCCGATGGAGACTTCCCGGTCGACATAGGCGGCCCGGAAACGTTCATCAACCCCTTCGTAACGGCCGCAGACCAGAATCAGCTGCTCCTCACCGGCCAGGTCGGCGGCAATTTCCTGGTTCAGGGTCCGGCCCTGGGGGCTGAGCAGGACCACCCGGGCCGCCGGCGCCGCCGCCCGGACATGACGCACGGCCGCGGCCAAAGGTTCGGGCTTCATCACCATGCCCTCCCCGCCCCCGAAGGGCCGGTCATCGGTCATGGCGTGCCGATCCTCGGCAAAGTCCCGGATATTATGAATGTTGACGCTGACCAGGCCATCCTGCAGCGCCCGCCGGATCATCCCTTCGGCGAGGGGGGAACCGAAAAAATCCGGTAAAATCGTCAGAATATCAAAACGCACCGTAATCCGTTTCCCGGCTCCTTTTCCCGGTCGCCCGAGCAGGAACCATCATTACCTTCAGCCAACCGTAAACGTGCGACAGGGCGGCAGATTCAGACCAGCAGCTCCCAAAAATCCCTCGGGTTCCCGTTGGGGAGCAATCGCCCGCAGATGCGGGACTCTCCACCCCTACAAATCCAGGAGGCCGGGGGGCGGGGTCAGCCGCAACCAGGCCGCCTCCGCGGCCGCTCCGCCTTGGATGGTCATAAATTCTTCATGGGCCGGCACCAGGTACTCACGGCCCGCCTCGTCAACGATCACCAGGATCGGCCGGGCCCCTGTGAGCAGGAAGTCCCGCACCGTGCCGATTTCCCGGCCATCGCTGGTGCGGGCCGGCAAGCCGTCCAGCTGATGCCAGTATATCTCATCGGCCGCCAGCGGCGGCAGGTCAGCCAGGGCCACCGCCACCACCAGGCCGCGCAAAGCCTCGGCCCCGCCCCGGTCATCGACTCCGGCCAGCCGGGCAATGACGGCCTCGGCCCGGGCCCGGGCGGCCAGCAGATGATAAGAACGCGCCCGGCCGGAAGCATCGAGGAGAAAGAGCTCGCTGTCCGCCGGAAAATCACCGCCGCCGGCAAAGGGAATAATCTTTAATTCTCCCTTAACCCCTTGGGGTTTGACGATTTTGCCGATCTCCACCAGGTCGCCCCGCCGGGCTCCGGTAAATCGAATCCGCATCTTAACCGCCCATCGGGCCCGAGGAGTAAATGTCCGGCGGAACCACGGATTTGCCCGAGCGTCTCAGCGGGGCCATAAGCCCTGCTGCCGCCGGAATTTTGCCGCTACTCCATGATTTCCAGGCGCACCTTGCGCTGCTCGGGAGCAACAGCGTTGAGCAAAACCCGCATGGCTCTAGCCGTCCGGCCCTGGCGACCGATCACCTTGCCCAGATCTTCCTTGGCCACCCGCAGCTCCAGCACCAGGGCATCATCATGCTCGGCGGCGGAAACCGTTACCGCATCAGGACGATCCACCAGGCCCCGGGCAACGAAGGCAACCAGATCCTGCATCGTCTTATTCCGCCGCGGCCGGAGCCTGGGCGCCCTTCAGCAGGCTGCGCACCGTATCGGTGGGCTTGGCCCCCCGGGAGAGCCAGTCGGCAACCCGGTCCTGCTTGACCACTACCGCCGCCGGCTTCTGCATGGGGTCATAGGTGCCGACCACTTCCAGAAAACGGCCATCGCGCTTGGCCTCGGAATCCGCCACCACGATCCGGTAAAAGGGCTTCTTTTTCCTGCCCATGCGGGTCAGGCGAATGCGTACTGCCATTTGTGCCTCCTTGATTGTTGGGCTCAAACGATCTCCGCCCGCGGCTGCGGGCACCGGTGATCGTTTGCGGGAAACTCTTCCCTTTTCTTCGCAACGGTTAAATTAAAAAATGATCTAGCGGAACAATCCCTTGGGTCTTTTGCGTTTCTTCTTGCCGCCGGGCACCAGGCCGCCGAGACCGCCGGGCTTGCCGCGGAACTTCTTCATCATCTTGAGCATCTCGGTGTAGCTCTTGATCACCTTGTTGACATCCTGAACCTGGGTGCCGCTGCCTCTGGCGATGCGCTGCCGGCGGGAAGCATTGATGATCGCGTGGTTGCGCCGTTCCTTGGCGGTCATCGAATTGATCACCGCCTCCACCTTGGCCAATTCCCGTTCGTCGGGCTTGGGCGCGTTCTGGAGTTGCTTGAAGCGGTTCATGCCGGGGATCATCCCCATGATCTGCTCCAGGCTGCCCATCTTGCGGACCTGTTTGATCTGGTCGAGAAAATCCTCCAAAGTAAAGCCGTCCTGGCGGATCTTCTGGGCCAGGTCATCGGCCTTTTCCTTGTCGATGGCCGCTTCGGCTTTTTCGATCAGGGTCAGGACATCGCCCATACCCAGAATCCGCGAGGCCATCCGGTCGGGATGAAAAACCTCCAAGGCGTCCAGGCCCTCGCCCAGGCCGACGAACTTGATCGGTCGGCCGGTGGCCTTCTTGATCGACAGGGCGGCGCCGCCGCGGGCATCACCATCGAGCTTGGTCAGAACCACCCCGCTCAGGCTGAGGTCCTGGTGAAATTTTTCCGCCACCGCTACGGCGTCCTGGCCGGTCATGGCGTCGGCGACCAGGAGAATTTCGGCCGGCTGGAGGGCGGACTTTATCCGGCCCAGTTCCTCCATCAGATCATGGTCGACATGGAGGCGCCCGGCGGTATCGATAATCAGGGTATCACAGCCCTTTTCCCCGGCCCGCCAGACCGCCTGGCGGCAGATTTCCACCGGATCCTGCGCGGTCTGGGACGGATGGACCGGCAGGCCCAGCTCGCCGGCCAGCACCGTCAACTGCTCGATGGCGGCGGGCCGGTAAACATCGGCCGGCACCAGGTAAGGCTTCTTGCCCTCCTTTTGCAGCCGGCGGGCCAGCTTGCCGCTGGAGGTGGTCTTGCCCGAGCCCTGGAGGCCGACCATCATGATCACCACCGGCTTGCGGCCGCCGAAATCGAGATCGACGCTGCTGCCGCCCAGCAGTTCCACCAGTTCCTGGTGAACGATCTTGATGACCTGCTGACCGGGGGCCAGGCTTTTCAGAACCTCCCGGCCCACCGCCTTCTCGGAGACGGCGGCAATGAAATCCTTGACCACCCGGAAGTTGACATCGGCCTCGAGCAGGGCCAGCCGCACCTCCCGGAGGGCCTCCTGGATATTCTCCTCGCTCAGGGTGCCATGGCCGCGCAGCTTCTTGAAAACTTCCTGCAGGCGATCGGAAAGACTATCAAACATAGCTAAAGGTAAAAACTCCCCTAAAACGCCAAAAAGCCGGCGATGGTAACAGAGAAAAACGGTTTAACTGCCGCCGCCGCGAACCATGCGCCACAATCGCTTCAACGGCGGCTCAACAGGCAGGTTCCCCGCAACGCGGGACCCACTCCCCGGAAACGGGCAAACATACTTGGAAGCAAGGGCGATGTCAAGCACCTAAACGTTGACCGGCGCCCCTCCCGGGACGAGCAGCGCCCGCGGGACAGCGCGGCAGAACCGGCAGGCTGTAAACCCGGTTCCCGTCGGCGGTTGCGTTCACCTTGCCTGCCCGGGCCTGGAGGTTTGCCAGGACTTGCCTGGCCGACTACAGAGCTTGGCGGCAAGCGGCCAGGGTAGCGGGGCTGTCGACCTGGAGAATGGCGCAATCGTAGTCGGCGGGGATGATTTTCCTGACCAGGCCGCTTAGAACCGTCTTGGGTCCGACCTCGATGAAAGTCCGCACATCTTCGGCCATCAGGCGCTGGACGATTTCATACCAGCGGACGGTGGCCGCAATCTGGCGGGCCATGATTTCCCTGATCCGGGCGGGGTCGGGTTCCGGGGCGGCGGTGACGTTGAACAGAATCGGGGTCCGGGGGGCGGCCACCGGCACTGCGGCCAGGGCCTGGGTAAAGTCGGTCACTGCCCCGCGGATCAGTTCGCTGTGCCAGGCCCCGCTGACTTTCAAAGGGATCGCTTTGCCCCCCTGTTCCTTGGCCAGGGCCGCCGCTGCCGCCACCGCCGGAGCCTCCCCGGAAATGACGATCTGGGCGGCTGAATTATGGTTGGCGATGGCCAGGCGGCCCTGGGCCGTCGCGCCGGCTACGATCTCTCGCACCGTCTCGATATCCAGCTTGACCAGCGCCGCCATGGCGCCGGGATTGGCCGCCGCCTCCCGCTCCATCAGGCTGCCGCGCCGGGTAACCAGCCTAATCGTATCGTCAAAGCTCAGGACTCCGGCGGCGGCCAGGGCGGCGTATTCGCCCAGGCTGTGACCGACGAAAAAATCGGCCTTGATCCCGGCCCGGTCCACCGCCTGCCAGCAGATCAGGTTGATCGCGGTCAGGGCCGGCTGCAGATGGAGGGTCCGGGTCAGTTCCTCTTCCGGGCCTTCCAGGCAGAGGCGGGCCAGCGGCAGGCCGCTGATCTCGGCGGCCCTGGTCAAGAAGTCGCGGGCTTCGCCATGCTCGGCCAGAAAATCCTGGCCCATGCCGACATACTGCGAACCCTGGCCGGGAAACATGATCGCGGTTTTAGCGCCTTTATGCATAGCAACCTCCCGCCTCGAGCGGATTGAGCCCGGCTTTGGCCGGGCGCCTCAGCCGGGGCAATTCAGGCAAATTAATTAAATTAGCACGATATTGCGACTCCGGGACTGGTGCCGGCTGATTTTTTCCGGCCACGCCTACTTGCTGCCGCTGCGCCAGGAGGCCAGCAAAAAGAGCAGTACCCCCGCGGTGATGGCGCTGTCGGCCACATTGAAGGCGGGCCAGTGGTAAGCCCCCCAGTAGAAATCGAGAAAGTCGGTGACCTCCCCGGCCAGGATCCGGTCGACCAGATTGCCCACCGCCCCGGAGGCGATCAGGGCCAGGGCGTAAACATAGAGGCGGCCCTGGTGCCGGACGTGGCGATAGAGCAAGGTCAACAGCACCAGGGCCAGCAGGGCCGCCGCGATGAAGAAAAGGCGGCGCCAGGCGGTGCTTTCCCCGGCCAGCAGACCGAAGGCGGCGCCGGTGTTGGTGTAATATACCAGGCTAAAAAAGCCGGGGATGATCTCCCGGCTTTCATAAAGGGCAAAATTGGCCCGGATCCACCACTTGCTCAACTGGTCAAAAAATAAAAGCGCCCAGAAAAGCGTCAGGGGTCCGGCCAAACCGGGCAAAGATCCGGCTTTCATCGAATCGCCTCGCGGCAGCGGTGGCAGATCCCGGGATGTTCCCGGTCGTTGCCGACGCTTTCCGCCCGCATCCAGCAACGCTGACATTTCTCGCCGGCGGCCGGCCGGACCAGAACCCGCAGGCCGGCGATCTCCTCGCCTTCATAGGCGGCTTCCGCCGCTTCAGCGGCCAGCCGCATGGCTGAAACGATGGTAACCGTCTGCAGGGTTTCCCAGTTGGCGGCGATGAACTGACCCCATTCACCACCGGCGGCTATCACCACCTCGGCATCGAGGGAGTGGCCGATCACCTTGTCGCGGCGGGCGATCTCCAGAGCCCGGGTCAACTCGGAACGAACCAGCAGAATCCGCTCCCATTTGGCCAGCAGCTCCTGGTCGGCCAGCCGTTCCGGCCGGGCCGGCGGGAACCGGGCCAGGAAAACCTCGGGCTCCCGTTCGGGATCGGCGGGCAGATAATCCCAGGCCTCGGCGGCCAGAAAGGAGAGTACCGGCGCCATCAGGCGCAGCAGGCCGGCGCAGATTTCATGCATGACCGCCTGGGCGGCCCGGCGCTGGGGATGATCCGCCGGCATGGTGTAGAGCCGGTCCTTGACGATATCGAGATACAGGGCGCTCAGGCTAACGGTGCAGAAGTTGTAGAGCCCGTGATAAACCTGGTGGAACTCGAATTTTTCGTAACCGACCAGGGTCCGCTCCTTGAGCTGTTCAAAGCGGGCGAGAATCCAGCGATCCAACTCGTCCATTTCCGCTTCGGCCAGCGCCCGGGGGGCGGTGGGATCAAAGTCGTGGAGGTTGCCCAGCAAAAAGCGGACGGTGTTGCGGATCTTGCGATAGGCATCGGCCAGTTGCTTGAGAATATTGTCCGAGATCCGGATGTCGTCGCGATAATCCTCGGAAGCCGCCCAGAGCCGCAGAATTTCGGCCCCGTGGCGCTTGATGATTTCATCGGGAGCGATGACATTGCCCACGCTCTTGGACATTTTCTTGCCCTTGCCATCCACCACGAAGCCGTGGGTCAGCACCGCCCGGTAGGGGGCCTCCCCCCTGGTGCCCACCGCCGCCAGCAGGGCGCTCTGAAACCAGCCCCGGTGCTGATCGCTGCCTTCGAGGTAAAGGTCGGCCGGGTTGCGCAATGGGGGGCTTTCCTCCAGCACCGCGGCATAGCTGACCCCGGAGTCGAACCAGACATCGAGGATGTCCTCTTCCTTGACCAGCTCGGTCGAACCGCAGCGGCAACGGGCTTCGGGTCCGATAAAATCGCTGAGATCACGGCTGAACCAGGCATCGGCCCCTTCCTCGATAAAGATTGCGGTGATCCGGGCGGCGATTTTGGCGTCGTTGAGAATCCGGCCGCAATCCCGGCACCAGACCGCGGTGATCGGCACGCCCCAGGCCCGCTGGCGGGAAAGGCACCAATCGGGCCGGCCGGCCACCATGCCGTGAATCCGCTCCCGGCCCCAGCGGGGAATCCAATCCACCCCGTCGATGGCATCCAGGGCTTTTTCCCGCAGGGTGGTGTTCTCGCCGCCGATTTGGGCCGGGATATCCATCCCGATAAACCACTGCTCGGTGGCCCGGAACATCACCGGCTTCTTGCAGCGCCAGCAATGGGGATAACTGTGGGTCAGTTTTTTCTCCCCCAAAAGGGCCCCGCTCTGGCGCAGGTCGGCGATGATCCGCTTGTTGCCCTGCAAAATGAACATCCCCGCGTAAGGTCCGGCTTCGGCGGTGAAATGGCCGCGGTCGTCCACCGGCGAGAGTACCGGCAGGTTGTACTTGAGGCCGCTGAGATAATCCTCCCGGCCGTGCCCGGGGGCGGTATGGACGCAGCCGCTGCCGGTTTCCAGGGTCACGTAATCGGCGGCGATGATCAGGGACTCCCGCTCCAGGAAGGGATGACGGCAACTTTGCCCCAACAGGTCCGAAGCCGGGAAGCGCGCCAGCTGACGCTGGCCGCTCAGGCCGCATGCGGCCGCAACCTGTTCCACCAGTTCGGCGGCCATGATCAGAACTTCCCCGTCAAGCTCAACGGCGGCGTACTCCAGATCGGGATGCAGGGCCACCGCCACGTTGGCTGGCAGGGTCCAGGGAGTCGTGGTCCAAATGACTACCGCAGCCGGCAGAGAACCGTCGGCCAGCCCGCTCAGGACCGGATAAAGACTCCCCAAGGCAGTCGCCGCCGCCTCAGTCAGGGGGAATTTGACGTAGATCGAAGGCGAGGCATGGTCGGCATATTCGACCTCCGCCTCGGCCAGGGCGGTATTGCAGGAGGCGCACCAGTGGACGGGTTTGCGGCTGCGGCTGACCAGCCCCCCCAGAAGAAAGCTGTTGAATTCGCGGGCGATGGCCGCTTCATACCGGTAATCGATGGTCAGATAAGGGTTGCCCCAGTCTCCCAGAACCCCGAGCCGCTGGAACTCCTCCCGCTGCACGGCCACCCATTCAGCGGCATAACGGCGGCAGGCCTCGCGGAAGGCCAGCTTGCCCACCGCGGCCTTTTGCTCGCCCATTTCCTTGTCGACATTCAACTCGATGGGCAAGCCGTGGCAATCCCAGCCCGGCACGTATGGGCAGTTGAAGCCGGCCATCCGCTTGGACTTGAGGATGATATCCTTGAGAATCTTGTTGAGGGCGTGGCCCATGTGGAGGTGGCCGTTGGCATAGGGAGGGCCGTCATGGAGAATGTAAACTGGCCGGCCGACCCCGGCCCGCTCCAG
Organism: Desulfurivibrio nitratireducens; assembly: GCF_044068515.1. Lineage (NCBI taxonomy): Bacteria > Pseudomonadati > Thermodesulfobacteriota > Desulfobulbia > Desulfobulbales > Desulfobulbaceae > Desulfurivibrio > Desulfurivibrio nitratireducens. Next base: position 44,146 of record NZ_JBIPKI010000005.1, on the reverse strand, counting down.
CGCCCCGTAGAGATCTTGCTCTTGCCATTTTTGCAGCAGTTCCGGTTCCCGCTGGGCGAGGTTGGCCTTCATCGGAAAGTCGGTCTGGGGCAGGTTGAGGGTGGAGCGGTAATCCATATCAGCAAACTCCGGTTAGGCTTTCACTTGCAGGTTGCGCCGTCCGGGTCGGCGGACAACGAACTCAAATATTCGGGCATGGAGTGTTTGGGGCCCTGGCAGAGCCGGTAGCGCAGCGGGCAAGCCCGGATTTCGCAACCGGAAAAACTGTCTGCATTCCCCTGGTTTGCGCCGGTCTCCAAAGCCGACGGACAAAATAACCATGATCCGCCGGGCAAAATCGGATAAAATACCAGTTCGCCTCCAGTTTGCAAGGTAAAGAAGCAAGCCGGCCCCAGCGCAAGGCGCCGGCCAGCGGGATCATTTGAACGTACGGAGAAAAAAGCAATGCCTAAAATTATCGCCATGGCGGGCAAGGGCGGGGTCGGCAAGACCACGATCACCGCCTTGCTCCTCAATTACCTCTTGGCCGCGCAGAAGACCCCGGTCCTGGCGGTGGACGCCGACGCCAACGCCAACCTCAACGAATTGCTGGCCCTGCCGGTCCAACTGACCATCGGCCAGATCCGCAAGGAAATGAAGGGCGAGTTGCCTCCCCACATCACCCGCGACCAGTACATGGAGATGAAGGTCCACCAGGCCCTGGTGGAAGCCCGGGGGTTCGACCTGCTGACCATGGGCCAACCCGACGGGCCGGGCTGCTACTGTTCGGCCAACCAGTTCCTGGCCATGACCATGGACCATCTGGCCGGCAATTACCGCTACATCCTGGTGGACAACGAGGCGGGCATGGAGCACCTGAGCCGGATGAACCTGCGGGTCATCGACCTGCTGCTGGTGGTTTCCGATCCTTCGGCCCGGGGCATCATGACCGCCGAGAGGATCGCCGCCCTGACCGAACCCCTGGGAATTCAGCCGGGCAAGAAATGCCTGCTGATCAATCGGGCCCCGGCCGACCCCGAACCGGCTCTGCAAAACAAGATCGCCGAAGCCACCAGCCGCAGCGGCCTGGAGTTGGGCGGCCTGTTGCCCCAAAGCGCCACCCTTGCCGCCCACGAACTAGCCGGGCGCTCCTATCTGGACCTGGATGGAGGCGAGCCCGCCCTGGCCGCGGCCTTTGCCGTTTTTGACCGCATTCTGCCCTGAACTCCCGGCCGGATTCCATTCCTACAACAGGACGCCCAGCCCCGGCTGATCGCCGGATAACCTGGTTGGCACCGGCTTTCCCGGCCAATGCCGGCGGAGAGCCGGCAAACTCCTGCCGAATCAAGCCCCTGGGGACATTTAAAGCTCTCCGCCTGACCGCTTCCCGCTCCATTATCCCGGGTCGGCCGGCCCAAACACTCAAGATCCCTGTTCTTCCGGCAACTTAAAGATTTGCCCGGCCGGCGCCGGTGCCGGCCGGAAACGGCATATCTATCGAATATCAGCGGAATATCGGCGAAAAAAGTGTTATTTTTTTCGCGACTGGTTTATTGTTGGCCCAGGTTGCCGAACCTGATCGCCCGTCGCCGAACCAGCAAGTGTCCCTTCTGGTTAATCGCGTCCGTCAATTGTTGGGGCATCGTGGTTCCTCGCAAGGCGCGCAAAACGAAGGCATAGCAGGGTTATGGCGAGTTTTGCGCAACGCCGCGAGGGGCTGCGAGGGCCGACAAGTGGCGGACGCGATTAACCAGAAGGGACACCAGGATCGTTAAAGTACTCATGGCAAACTTAGCCCCGCCCACCGCCACCATGGTTGAGTGCATCAAGCTGGGGAAGATTTACCCCCCCGACGTGGAGGCGGTCCAGGAAGTTTCCCTGGCCGCGGCCCGGGGGGAGATTCTCTTTGTCACCGGCAACAGCGGGGCGGGTAAAAGCACCCTGCTCAAGCTTATCTGCCGCCAGGAAATACCCGATGCCGGCATGGTGATCATCGGAGGCCGCGATATCGCCCGGCTCGGCGCCGCCCAACTCCAGCGCCTGCGCCGGCGGATCGGCGTCGCCTACCAGGATTTCCGGCTTCTGCCCCAACTCAGCGTTTTGCGCAACGTGGCCCTGGCCATGGAGATCGACTACCGGCCGGAAAGAAAAATCCGCCGCCGGGTCGAGGAACTGCTGGCCAAACTGGATCTGGCGGACAAGCTGGAACGTCCGGTAAGCGAGCTTTCCCGGGGTGAACAGCAACGGGTGGCCATCGCCCGGGCGGCGGCCAATTCACCTGCCCTGCTGCTGGCCGATGAGCCCACCGGCAACCTGGATGAAGAGTCCGCGGCCCTGGTCCTGGCCCTGTTTGGCGAACTGGCGGCGGCCGGCGGGACGGTAATCGCCGCCACCCACGACGAAAGACTCTATCGCGCCGACGGCCACCGGGTCCTCCACCTGGATCGGGGCCGGCTGGTCGCGACTGTAGGTGCGAGATGAACAGCCGGACCGGTTCCTCCCGGGCGCCCAAAAGAAAACTCGCCAAGAATCCCGCCCGGCGGATGAAGAAAAAGGACCAGGTGGGCTTCTCCTCTTTCCTGGCCGGAATCCTGCGCCAAACCGGCCGCAACCTGGCCCGCACCTGGACCACCCAACTCATGACCTTGTTGACCGTCATGCTTTCGGTGCTGATTTTCGCCTTCTTTCTCCTGATCCATCTCAACACCATCGCCGCCGGAGCCCGCCTGGGCGAAGAGCTCCGCTTGACGGTCTACCTGGCCGAGGAGATCAATCCCGCGCTGCAACCCCGGATCGAGGAACGGATCCGCCAGTTCGGGGCCATCGCTTCGGTCCGCTTCGTTTCCCGCCAGCAGAGTTTCGAGCGCTTTGCCGCCCGGCTCGGCGAAGAACGCGACATCCTCGACGACCTCGGCCCGGACGTCCTGCCGCCGGCCATCGAAGTGATTCCCCAACCCGGCCTGCTGGGCCTGGGCGATCTCGAGCAGCTGGCCGCCTACCTGACCACCCTGCCCGACGCGGTTCGGGTGCAGTACGGCCGGGAATGGCTGCAGCGCTTCAACAACTTCAACCATTTGCTGCGGGTGGTGGTGCTGTTCAGCGCCACTCTGCTGACCCTAAATCTGATCTTCGTCATTTCCCACACCATCCGCCTGACCGTGGCGGCCCGGCGCGAAGAGCTGGAAATAATGCGCTTGCTGGGGGCTGACCAAAGCTTCATCCGCACGCCCTTCCTGGCCGAGGGCCTGCTCCAGGGCGGCCTGGGCTCGGCCCTGGGTTTGGGCGCCCTGATGCTCCTCTTTCACTGGGCCGCCGGCCAGTTCGGCGGCACCGGGATGCTGGGCCTTTTCACCTTGGAGTTTCTGTCCTGGCCCCTGCTGCTGCTGATCATCGGCGCCGGGACTTTCCTCTGCACCGCCAGCAGCCTGGTGGTCATCAACAAGTCGTTGCGGATCTGAGATGAACCCCGGCCGGCGCCCAGATCAAATGCTCTCCGCTCCCGAATCCGCTCGGTCCAAGGGGGGGGGAATCCGGTCCCGGGTGGTTGGCCTGTCCTTGCCGCTGCTGCTGCTCTCTCTGCTGGCCGGGCTCCTGCTCCCGGGCCCCGGCCCTGCCCGGGCTGAAACCGCCGCCAGCGAACTGGAACAGCAAATCGAACAACTGCGCCGCGGGATCAGTGAACAGGAAAGCCTGATCGGCACCGTCAGCCGGCGGGAAGAAAGCCTGTTGACCGAGCTGGCCCGGCTCGACCTGGAGGTCGCCGGCCAGCGCCAACTGCTGGACGCCATGCAACTCCACCTGGAACATAAACAGCAGCAGCTGGCGGTCAAACAGGAGGAGCTGGACCGAGTCCTGGAGATCCGCAACCAGGCCAGGGATCATCTCCGCCGGCGGCTGGCGGCCACCCACCAGATGGGTTCCGTCGGCCTGCTCAATATCCTCTTCACCGCCGACAGCCTGCCGGATCTGCTCGAATTGCAGGATAGCCTGCAAGCCGTCCTCGACCACGACCGGCAAACCATCAGCCGCTACCGGGAGCAAATCCGGCAACTCGAGGAAGCGCGCCTGACCCTGGAATCCGAAGAGGCCGAACTGCTGGCGGCCCAAGACGCGGCCCAGGCCCAGGAGCTGCGCCTGGCGGCCAGCCGCGAGGAGCGAGCCGCCTTTCTCAATCGGGTGCGGACTGAGAAACAGATGTACCAGCAGGCCCTGCGGGAAATTGAAGCCGCCTCCCAGCGGGTGACCGCCGCCCTGGCCGCCCAAAGCACCGGGCAAAGGCAGAACCCCGGCGGATCCGGCAGCTTCACCGCCCAGCGGGGCCGGCTCGCCCTGCCCGCTGCCGGGACCATCATCACCGGTTTCGGCCAGGCCGTAACCGGCCGCTTCGGCTCCAGCGAACAAAGTCGGGGCATCACCGTCAAAACCGAGCCCGGCGCCGAAGTACAAGCCTTTTTCGCCGGCAGCGTGGTCTACGCCGGGGTTATGGAAGGCTACAGCGGCCTGATCATTATCGATCACGGCGAGCGCTATTTCAGCCTGATTGCCCGCTTGGCGGAAATCGCGGTGGCGGTTGGAGACCGGGTGCAAAGCGGAGAATTTATCGGGCTGGCCGGCTTGGACCCGGAGGGAACAGCGGGCCAGCTCTACCTGGAGATCCGCCGCGGGGTCGAAGCCGTCGACCCTCTCCCCTGGTTTGACTTATAATTAATTGTCCATTCGGCCTGAACGTGCTATAATTATTAATGTCTTCAACCTTTTTACCTCATTCTGCTCTCGAGACTTTTTCATGAAAAATCCCTCCAAGCTGTTGACCAGACTTACCCTGCCCTTTCTCGGCGTAATTTTCGTCCTCACCCTGGTGGCCTGGCAGTTGCCGGACAGCCGGGCCGCCAAGTCCGAGGAAACCTACCGCCATCTGGAAACCTTTGCCAACGTTCTGCATATCATTCAGCAGAACTACGTGGAGGAGGTCGACGCCGAGGAAGCCATCCTGGGGGCGATTCGCGGGATGCTCAACTCCCTGGATCCCCATTCTTCCTTTCTGCGGGCGGACGATTTCAAGGAACTCCAGATGGAGACCAAGGGCACCTTCACCGGCATCGGCATTGAAATCTCGATCCGGGACGGCATGCTGACCGTGGTTTCCCCCATCGAAGGGACTCCGGCCTTCAAGCAGGGCCTGCGGGCGGGAGACCGGATTATCCGGATCGACGGCGAGTCCACCAAGGATATCTCCCTGATGGACGCGGTCAAAAAACTGCGGGGCCCCAAGGGCACCGAAGTCACCGTTTCCATCCATCGCGAAGGCTGGTCGGAATTTCGGGACATCGCCATTATCCGTGATGTCATCCCGATCCACAGCGTCAAGGCCCGGCAATTGGAGCCGGGTTTTGCCCATGTCCGGATCAGCAACTTCCAGGCCAAAACCACCCGGGATTTTCGCGCCGCCATCACCGAACTGCAGAAGGAAGGGGAGATCAAGGGCCTGATCCTCGATCTGCGCAACAACCCCGGCGGCCTCCTGGACCAGGCGGTGCAACTGACCGACGTATTTCTCGACCAGGGGATAATCGTTTCCACCAAGGGCCGGATCCGGGAACAGAACCTGGTATTCGAGGCCCGCCACAACAACGGCACCGATTACCACTTTCCCATCGTGGTCTTGGTCAACGAGGGCAGCGCCAGCGCCTCGGAAATCGTGGCCGGAGCCCTGCAGGATCACAAGCGGGCCCTGATCATCGGCGCCCCGACCTTCGGCAAGGGCTCGGTCCAGACCATCATCCCGCTCAACGACGGAGCCGGTCTGCGGTTGACCACGGCCCGCTACTACACGCCCAGCGGGGTTTCCATCCAGGCCAAAGGCATCGCCCCCGATGTCGAGGTGCATAACGAAGAAATCGCTCTGCCCGGGCCGGCCGAAAACGACCGCCCGCCCCATATGGTGATCAGGGAGCGGGATCTGCGCCAGCACATTGACAACGACGCCGGTAAAGAGGCGCCGGACGGCGTTGGGGAAAAGAACAACGAGTTGCGGGAAGAGCTTGCCCGCGACCGCCAGCTGCAGACCGCCCTGACGCTGCTCAAGGGCCTGGAAGTCTTTTCCCGCTAGTTAAAGGGGCAGCAGCACCGCATCTGCGGGCGATCAGCCCCCGCGGCATACTGGAGTATAGCCGCGGGGGCTGCTTGCCCACATCTGCGGCACTGCTGCCCCTTTAACTCCGATTACTCGGCAGATTGGCCTTTTTTGGGGGGCCAGGATCTTTCTGCTGACCCAGTTCAGTTCTCCAGCCAATCGTTCCCGGCAAAATAGTGACCGACAGCGGGGATCAAAGCACCGCATCTTGCGGCGGTCAGAGCCGGCAATTATTGCAACGCTGGCTTGCTGGTTCTGATCGCGCCTAGATCCGGTGCTGCTGCACCATCTCGTAGTAGTCGTTGCCGGCCAGGTCGTTGATCACCACCGCCGGGAATCCTTCCACTTCGAAGCGGAACATGGCCTCGGCGCCGGCATCGGCGAAGGCCACCACTTCACTTTTCTTGATGCAGCCCGACAACAGGGCCCCGGCCCCGCCAATGGTGGCGAAATAGACTGCTCCGTGCTGGAGCATCGCCTGCCTGACCTCCGCCGAGCGGGCTCCCTTGCCCATGGTGGCGGCCATTCCCAGGGCCAGCAACCGGGGTGTGTAGGCATCCATCCGGTAGCTGGTGGTGGGGCCGGCCGCGCCAATAACCCGGCCCGGGGGAGCCGGGGTCGGCCCGACGTAATAGAGCAGCTGCCCGGCCAAATCCACCGGCAAAGGCCGGCCCTCGTCGAGCAGGGCGCAGAGACGGCGGTGGGTCTGATCGCGCCCGGTGTAAATGGTCCCGGTCAGGCTGACCAGTTCCCCGGCCTTGAGGGAGGCCAGCTCACCTTGGGCAAAAGGAACCGCGATTTTACGTAATTGACTAAAGAACCGCGACTGGGCTAACGGACTGGACATAACCGACACTCCCGCAACTTTTAAATTGGCTCCGTAAAAAGCCGCGCCGCCGCCAAACCCCGCGACCGGCCCCTCATCATCATTTCCATTTTGCCCCCACCACCCCCAAGGTAATCAAGCTTAAGCAAACTGCCAATCACCCGGCAAACGCCCGGGAGTGCCGCAGGTTGCGGCAAGCGGGCAGGCGCCGCATAGTTCGCTATGCAAGCCGGCCCGATCGCCGCAAGATGCGGTGCTCCCGGGCGTTTGCCTATAGGGTGAGTTCTTTGTGGCGATGGGCATGACACTGGATATTCACCGCCACCGGCAGACTGGCGATATGGGTGGGGAACAGCTCGAGGTGCACCGCCAGGGCGGTGTTGTTGCCGCCAAAGCCGTGGACCCCACTCCCCTGTTCATTTATTTCGGCCAGAATCTCCGCCTCGAGATCGGCGGCATCGCGCCGGGAGTGGGGTTGGCCCAGGGGCCGGCAGAGGGCTTTCTTGGCCAGGTAGGCCGCTTTTTCAAAGGTGCCGCCCACTCCTACGCCGACGGTGACCGGCGGGCAGGGGTTGGAGCCGGCCGCCACCACCCTTTCCACCACGTAGCGGATAATCCCCGGCTTGCCCGCCGACGGCGGCAGCATGGCCAGGGCGCTCATGTTCTCACTGCCGCAACCCTTGGGCAGAAAGCGCAGAGTCAGCCGGTCTCCGGCCACCAGTTCCAGGTGAACCACCGCCGGGGTGTTGTCGTTGGTGTTGACCCGGGTCAGGGGATCACAGACCGAATTGCGCAGAAAGCCGTCCTTATAGCCCTGGCGGACCCCTTCTTCCACGGCGGCCAGCAGATCGCCGGCCACCGTCACTTCCCGGCCGAGTTCGACAAAAACCACGGTAATCCCCGTATCCTGGCAAACCGGCAGCTTTTCCCGGCTGGCGATATCGGTGTTGCTCAACAACAACTCCAGGACATTGCGGCTCAACTCCGAACTTTCCCGGTCCCTGGCCGCCACCAGGGCCTCGAGAATATCCGGCTCCAGGTCGCAGGCCGCCGCCATCGCCAATTCCCGCACCGCGGCGGTAACTTTTTCCCCGCTGATTATTCTCATAATGAAACCGTTCCATTTGTTTGCTGATTAATCAATGAGACAACCGTTCCAAACTGCACCACAGGGTCCCGCTGGCCGGCCCGGACCAAGGGCCTTATTCATCCAGGGGGCCGAAAGAGTGTTCCGCGGCCGGAAAGGTGCCCTTTTCTACCTCCCGGCGAAAAGCGGCCAGGGCCGCGCCGGCCTCGCCGGCCAAAGAGGCGTACTGCTTGGCGAACTTGGGCACAAAACGGGTAAAAAGACCGAGCAGGTCGTGGGTAACCAGGACCTGGCCGTCACAGTGGGGCCCGGCCCCGATGCCGATGGTGGGAATACTCAGCTCGGCGCTGATCCGCCGGGCCAGCAGGGCCGGCACGCATTCCAGCACCAGGGCGCAGGCCCCGGCGGAAGCCAGGGCCTGGGCGTCATGGGCCAGCTTGGCCGCCGACTCGGCATCCCGGCCCTGCACCTTGAAGCCTCCCAATTGGCCGGCGGTCTGGGGAGTCAGGCCGATATGACCGATCACCGGGATTCCGGCCCGGACCACGGCGGCCAGGATCGGGGCGATTTCCGCCCCGCCTTCCATCTTGACCGCGGCGCAACCGGCCTCCTTGAGAAAACGGCCGGCGTTGCGGATGGCCTCCCTTGCCTCGACCTGGTAAGAGAGAAAGGGCAGATCCCCCACCAGCAGAGTCTGCTTTACTCCCCGCCGGACCGCCTTGGCATGATGAATCATTTCAGCCATGGTCACCGGCACGGTGGAATCGTAGCCCAGGGCCACCATGCCCAGGGAGTCCCCGACCAGGATCAGATCGACGCCGGCTTGCTCGACCAGGGCCCCGAAGGCGGCATCATGGGCGGTGAGCATGGTGATTTTCTCACGGCGTTCCTTCTTGACCGCAAGGTCACGGACGGTTTTGACGGTGGTAGTCATGATTGTCTGTCCTTGGCTGGTGCCAACGGCGGGGTGTCGGCAAAAAGTCCCGGCCCCCCGGTCGCCTCCCGGCAATCGGGAGCAAAACTCCGGCCGAAGTGCTGGTAGGCGGCCCGGGTAACCATGCGCCCCCGGGGGGTGCGGACCAGGAAACCGATCTGGATCAGGAAGGGTTCGTAGACATCCTCGAGGGTGGTTTTTTCCTCGCAGACCATGGTGGCCAGGGTTTCCAGGCCGATGGGCCCGCCCCGGAACTTGTCGATCAGGGCCAGCAGAATCCGCCGATCCATTTCATCGAAACCGAGCTGATCAATTCCCAGCATGTTCAAGGCGGCGTCGGCCACCTGGCCAGTGATCCGACCCTGGGCCTTGACCTCGGCGAAATCCCGCAGGCGGCGCAGCAGCCGGTTGGCGATCCGGGGGGTGCCCCGGGAGCGGCGTCCGATTTCCAGGGCGCCGGCATCATCCAGGGGGACCCCGAGCAGGCCGGCGGAACGATGGACAATGGCCACCAGCTCTTCGGGGGCATAAAAATCGAGCCGCAGGGCCATGCCGAAGCGATCCCGGAGCGGCGGGGTCAACAGGCCGGTACGGGTGGTGGCCCCCACCAGGGTGAAACGGGGCAGCGACATCTTGACGCTGCGGGCTCCCGGACCATGGCCAATCACCAGGTCCAGCTCGAAATCCTCCATGGCCGGGTAAAGGATCTCTTCCACCACGTGATTGAGCCGGTGAATTTCATCGATGAACAGGACATCGCCTTCCTGAAGACTGGTGAGAATGGCGGCGAGATCTCCCGGCCGCTCGATCACCGGCCCGGAGGTCACCCGAATGCCGGCCCCCATTTCGTTGGCGATCACGTAGGCCAGGGTGGTTTTGCCCAGGCCGGGAAAACCGTGAAATAGGGTATGATCCAGGCATTCGCCCCGGCCCTTGGCGGCGGCAATGGCGATGTTCAGGTTCTCCTTGAGCTGCTCCTGGCCGATATACTGGCTGAGCAACTTGGGCCGCAGGGCGGCATCGAAAAGATCCTCCGGGGCGGGGGCGGGACTGACGATCCGTTCTTCCTGGTTCATGACAAAGGTTCACCAAGGTTGCCCCGGCGGCCGGCGGCCGGCGGGACGGCGGGTTCAGCTTTCATGCCAATGACCTCAAGGCCTGGCGCAGCAACTCTTCCACCGGCAAATCGGCGGCCGCTCCCGAACCGCGGCCGGGCCGCAGCCCCTCCAGGGCGGCCCGGGCCTTAACGGCCGGATAACCGAGATTGACCAGGGCCGAAAAGGCGTCCCGGAAAGACTGTTCGGCAAAATCGGCCGAAGCCCGGGCCCCGGCCGGCGCCCCCGCCCCCCCGCTGTCGCCGGCGGCCAGGAAGAATTCCATTTTATCCTTCAGTTCCAGGCAGAGCCGTTCCGCCGTTTTTTTGCCGACGCCCGGCAGTTTTTTGAGAAAAAAGATGTCATCGGCGACCAGGGCCCGGCTCAGGGCGGCGGGCGCGGCCCCGGCCAGGATATTCATGGCCACCCGCGGCCCCACCCCGGAAACGCCGAGGAGCAGTTGAAACATCCGTTTTTCGGCGTCATCGGGAAAACCGTAAAGGCTGAAGGAATCCTCGCGAACCACGGTTTGCACATGCAGAAAAAGCTCCTCGCCGACGGCCGGCAGGCGATCGTGACGGGAGGCGGGGAAAAAGACCTCGTACCCCACCCCCCCGACCGCAATGACCAGGCTGTCGGCGGCCCGCTGGACCAGTTTGCCCTGCAAAGAAGCTATCACGGTTTATCGCCTTTGGTTGGCTCTCTTGGCGCCGGCGGCTCCGCCCCGGCCACCGGCAACTGCCAGCTCTCGCGGTGGTTGGCGCCGCAAACCGCCACGGCCAGGGCGTCGGCGGCATCGGCGGAAGGGCTGGCGGCCAGGTTCAACAGGGCCCGGACCATCCGCTGGACCTGGTCCTTGGGGGCCCGCCCGTAACCGGCCACCGCCTGTTTTACCATCAGCGGACTGAATTCGGCCAGGGGCAGGCCATGCTGGCCGGCCGCGAGGAGGATTACCCCCCGGGCATGGCCCAGCTTGAGGGCCGCCCGGGGATTGGTGGCCACAAAGACATCTTCAACCGCCATCCGATCGGGACGATGGAGGGCGATCACTTCACTCAACCCCAGGTACAGGTGGTAGATCCGGGCCGCCAGACTGCCGTACCGCTCCAGCCGCAGCACCCCGCAGGCCACGAAACGCAACCGCGCTCCGTCCTGCTCGATCACCCCGTAACCGGTGATCCGGGAACCGGGATCAACCCCGAGGATGCGGCCGGCCCCATTCAGGAGATCGCCTCCATGATGGAGTCGGGGATGTCGAAGTTGGCATGGACCTTCTGGACATCGTCATTATCTTCCAGGGTTTCCAGCAGCCTCAGCAACTGGGCGGCGGTTTTCTGGTCGCTGACCTCCACCGTGTTCTTGGGGATCATGGTAATGGAAGCCTCGAGAAAAACAATCCCCTTTTCCTGCAAGGCCTCGCTGACGGTGTTGAAATCGTCGGGGTCGGTATGAATCTGGTAGGTGTCGTCCTCGATGGTCACATCCTCGGCCCCGGCCTCGATGGCCGCGTCCATCATTTCCTCTTCCGAAAGCGCGGCCTGATCAACGACGATCAGTCCTTTGCGGTCAAACATCCAGGAAACGCAGTTGGTTTCTCCCATATTGCCGCCGGACTTGTTGAAGGCATGACGGACATCGGCCACGGTGCGGACCCGGTTGTCGGTCATGCATTCCACCATCACCGCCACCCCGCCGGGCCCGTAGCCCTCGTAGGTGATCTCCTCGTAGGACACCCCTTCCAGTTCGCCGGATCCCTTCTTGATGCCCCGTTCGATATTGTCCTTGGGCATATTCACCGCCTTGGCGGCGGCCACGGCCGACCGCAAGCGGGGATTGCCGTCGATATCCCCGCCGCCCAGGCGGGCGGCCACGATGATTTCCTTGATCAACTTGGTGAAAATCTTGCCGCGCTTGGCATCCGCCGCTCCCTTGCGGTGCTTGATATTGGCCCACTTGGAATGTCCCGCCATACTTTTATAAACCCCTTAATTTAGATTGCCGCTGAGAATTTACGTCGCAAAATCAAAATCCCCCGGCCGCCGGCAGGCGACCGGGTTCGAAACCATGGCTGGTCTGGTAAGCCGGCGCCGCCGCTTCAGAGCCGCAACCGGGGAGAGCCCCGCGGGTTTCAACCCTGGAAACCCTGACCCAGCAGAAAAACCTCCCGGCTTTCGGAGCGGGAACTCTTGGGCTTGAAGACTCGGGCCTTGGCAAAGCGCAGGCGGGCCTCCTCGACCAATTCCTTGAAATCCTCCCCCTCGAAAACCTTGCAGTAAAAATTGCCCCCGGGCCGCAAGAGAGTTTCGGCGATCTCCAGCACCGTCCGGGCCAGGCGCAGGGAGTGCTGCTGGTCGGCCCAGCGGTTGCCGGTGGTCCGGGGCGCCATATCGCTGACGATGGCGTCATAAAGGGGGCAGATGCTCCGCACCCGGGTCTGCACCGTTTCCTTGGTGATGTCCCCGAGGACAAAATGAAAGGGCGCCCCGCCGCGTACCTGGATCGGACCGGGATTGAGATCCACCCCCACCACCAGGCCCCGGGGCCCGATCACCCGGGCGGCATAAAGGCTCCAGCTCCCCGGCTGGCAGCCCAGGTCCAGCACCCGATCGCCGGCTTTCAGGAGCTTGAATTTCTGCTGGGCCTCCTCCAACTTGTAAACCGAGCGCGCCGGGTAGCCGGCTTTCTTGGCTTTATGAAAATAATGATCCTGAACCTGTTTCATCCGCCCGCCCATCCTCGGCAAAGAAAAAAACGGCCCGCCTGGCCCTGCGCGGAGACGGCAAACGGCAAACCGAGAAAAGCACTCAATTTAGCCGGAACCACCCAAATTGACAAGAAGAAACCCGGCGCCAGTCCAGCCCCAACCGCCAAGCCAAAGGGGCGGCAGAGGGCAGATTGGCGCAAGCAGGTCCCAAGGCTGTACCCAGGTATGCCGCCGGACCTGATCGCGGCAAGGTGTTCCTGCCCCATCCAGGTAAACGGGCAGGAGGGGGGCAGATTGGCGCAAGCAGGTCCCAAGGCTATACCCAAGTATGCCGCCGGACCTGATCGCGTCAAGGTGCTCCTGCCCCATCCAGGTAAACGGGCAGGAGGGGGGCAGATTGGCGCAAGCAGGTCCCAAGGCTATACCCAAGTATGCCGCCGGACCTGATCGCGTCAAGATGCCCCCCTCCTGCCCGTTTACCTACCAGAGGTCGAGGAGACGGCGATAGACTTGGGCCCGCGGCAGCTCAAGCTCCAGGGCAATCTGGCGGGCCGCGTCCTTCAGCGACAGTCCGGCCCGGTCACGGTACCAGGTGGCCAGTTCGGCAAAATCCTGGCCGCCGGGCCGTGATTGGGCCAGCTCGGCACCGCCATCCCGGCCGGCCAGCAGCAACACGAATTCCCCCTTGATGGCCGCCCGTTCCTTGAAAAGCGCCAGCAGGTCGGCCAGATCGGCCGCCAATATCTCCTCGTGGACCTTGGTCAGCTCCCGGGCCAGCACCGCCGGCCGGTTGCCCAGCAGAGCCAGGCAATCGGCCAGGCTTTTCAGCAATCGATGGGGGGATTCATAGAAGACCAAGGGGCGAGGTTCGGCGGCCAGGGCCTGCAGGAGCTTGCGCCGCTCCCCGGCCCGGGCCGGCAGAAAACCCAGGAAAAGATGGGCCGCCGCCGTTTGCCCGGCGACACTGAGGAGGGCGGCCAGGGCCGAAGGGCCGGGAATCGGCACCACGGCAAAACCCGCCGCCCGGGCCCGGTTGACCAGCAACGCCCCCGGATCGGCAATCCCCGGAGTGCCGGCGTCGGAAACCAGGGCCACCGCCCGGCCTTCCCGCAAGCGGGCCAGGATTTCCTCGGCCCGTTGGGCCTCCTTTTCCCGGTAGTAACTGATACAAGAGGTCTTGATCGCGAAGTGATTGAGCAGTTTTCTGGTGCGCCGGGTATCCTCGGCGGCGATCAGGTCGACCTCCCGCAGCACTCGCAAGGCCCGCAGGGTGATGTCCTCCAGGTTGCCGATGGGGGTGGCCACGACATACAGGGTGCCCCCGCCAATATCACTTTCCATCCCGCCCTTCCTCAGTGATTGCCGGCCATGCCGCGGAGCCGGGCTCAGCCGGCGGGCAGACGCAGTTTAAAAACGCCCCCGGCTCCTGCCAGGCAGGAGATCTCGCCTCCGAGCTCCCCGGCCAGTTTGCGGGCCAGGAAAAGACCCAGGCCCAGGTGCTCAGGGCGGGTGGTATAAAACGGGGCGAAAATCCTTTCCCGATCGCCCTGGGCCACCCCGGGGCCGTTATCCCTGAGCACCAGTTCCACTCCCGCCTCGTTGGCAATGGTGGTCGCGGTGATCGCGGCATCTTCCCGGCCCCGCACCGCCTCCAGGGCGTTTTCCAGCAGCCGGTGGACTATTTCATGAAACAGGGCCAGGTTGCCTTGCAGGGAAGGCTGATCCTCGGCCAATTCAAGCTGCTTGGCCACCTTGTGCTTAAAAAAAGAATCGGCGCAGAGAAATTCGATTTCCGCCCGCAACACATCGTTCAAGGTCCAGCTCTCGCCTGAGGCCGGGGTTAAGGCCGGGGTCAGAACAACCCGGCGCATAATCCCCCGTCCCTGGTTGATTTTTTCGGTGAACTGCCCCAGGCTGTCCCTTTGGCCCCCCAGCAGGGCTTCAAGCTCCGCCAGCAGGGCGGCAAGCTCGGCGGATTCGGCCCGCCTGGCCTGTTCAAAAAGCTCGGCGGCTCGGGCCAGCATCATCCCCTCCATCTCGCCATGAAATGTGGCCACCTGCAAAACGCCGTTAAGGTTGTGGATCGTCCCCCGGAACAGCCGGCCCAGGGCGGCATCATGCGACGAGACCAGCAAGGCCTCCTCCCACTGACTACTCCGGCCGGATTGAGCCGACTCTCCTCCCTCTGCCACCATCGCCACCTCCCGGCGGGGCCGGATCACCGCCCCGCTGCCAACCTGCTTGCACCGCGATAGCCCACCATAGCGGGAAATCTCCGCCTTGACAAGGCGCCGGCGCCCCAAGGGAAATTTCCGGCAAAGTAAGACCAATTTCCCCGGGACCCGGGGATAAGCGGAGCGGCCGCGGAGAGGACGGCTTGGCCGTAACCATGGGCCACGGCTCCGCCGGAACGGAGGCCAAAACAGCGCCAGAGTGAAAATAGATTGAACAAACGGTGGTTTTTCGGTAAAAGGGGCATGCCGCCAACCACCGGCTCCGGCCCCCCAGGGGCGGCGAAACGACTTCGCCCCGGTTCATTCTCAGCAGGAACGCTCCGTGTCACAACCCCCAGCCACTGCCGCCAGCGCCGATCTTCACCCCGATGTCAGTCTGATTCAGCTCTCGGGAAGGGAAATTTACCTGGTCGGCACCGCCCACGTTTCCCGGGAATCGGCCGAACTGGTGGGCCGGATCATCGCTGAACAGTTGCCCGACGCGGTCTGCCTTGAACTGGATGAAAAACGCTACGATTCCCTGGCTCACCGAAAAAGCTGGGAGTTGCTGGACCTCAAGGAAATTCTCCGCCGGCGCCAGCTTGCCACTCTGCTGATCAATCTGCTGCTGGCCTCCTACCAGAAAAAGCTGGGCGACAAACTGGGCGTCCGGCCGGGCAGCGAACTGCTGGCCGCGGCCCAAAAAGCCGAGGAACTGAAAATTCCCGTGGCCCTCTGTGACCGGGATGTGCGGATCACCATGCGCCGGGCCTGGCGGGCCACCCCCTGGCACCGCAAGCTGATGCTGCTCGCCACCCTGCTGGCCGGAATGTTCGATCGCAGCGAAATCAGCGAAGAAAGCCTGCGGGAATTGCGCAACACCGACCTGCTCTCCGAACTCCTGGCCCAGTTGGGCCGAGAGTTGCCGGAGCTCAAACAGGTGCTGATCGATGAACGTGACACCTTTCTGGCGGAAAGAATCAAGCAAACTCCCGGGACCAAACTGGTGGCGGTGGTCGGGGCGGGCCACGTGGCCGGGATCAAGACCGCCCTGCAAGACGACCGCCGTCAGCAAATGGCCGCCATCAGTCAAATCCCGCCGGCTTCGGCGGCCTGGAAGATCATGGCCTGGGTGGTTCCGGTGGTTATCCTCGGCTCCCTGGCCTATATCGCCATCAGCAAGGGCATGACGGTGGCCGGGCAGAACCTGCTCTACTGGATTCTGGCCAACGGCATCCCCGCCTCCCTGGGCGCGGCCCTGGCCCTGGCCCATCCCCTGACCATCGCCGGGGCCTTCGTCGCCGCCCCGATCACCAGCCTGACCCCGGTCATCGGCGCCGGTTACGTCACCGCCTTTCTGCAGGCCATGCTCCGCCCGCCCCTGGTCATGGAGTTCGAGCGGGTCCTCGACGATATGAACAGCCTGGGCGGCTGGTGGCGCAACCGCTTGCTCCGGGTCTTTCTGGCCTTTATACTGCCGGCCCTGGGCAGCATGCTCGGCACCTGGATCGGCGGCTACGAAATTATTTCCAACCTTTTTTAGCTTTTGCTGCCGGTATCACCCCGGCCCCGGCGATTTCGCCATGCTCCGCCCGCCAGCCCATCAAGCTGCCGGCTAACCCATGGACAAACCAATGAACGAAAATTCCAAGCCTCCCCGGAACAGCGCCGCCCTTTATCTGCGAGGTTCGCAAGCCCGAGAAATGCGGGCCCGCGGCCATCATCTCGACCCCACGGTAATGCTTGGCCGGGAAGGACTTACCCCGGCGGTGCTGGCCGCCCTGGAAGCGGTGCTGGCCGCAAATGAACTGGTCAAGGTCAAAATCCAGGAGGGCTACCCGGAGGACAAGACCACGGCGGCGGAAGGCCTGGCGGCGGCCAGCAAAAGCAAAATCGTCCAACTCATCGGCCGAACCATGCTGCTTTACCGGGAAAAACCGCTCCCTACGGGGGCAAAACAGGAAACGGCTCGGCCCGCCCGGGGAGCCAGGGCCGCCAAGGGGCGGAGCCGCGGCCCGGCCCGCAGCGGATCGGCC
Source organism: Desulfurivibrio nitratireducens (assembly GCF_044068515.1). Taxonomy (NCBI): domain Bacteria; kingdom Pseudomonadati; phylum Thermodesulfobacteriota; class Desulfobulbia; order Desulfobulbales; family Desulfobulbaceae; genus Desulfurivibrio; species Desulfurivibrio nitratireducens. The sequence continues at coordinate 27,140 of NZ_JBIPKI010000005.1, read as the reverse complement.
AACCGCGGCAAAGCCCCGGCCGGCAAGAAAGTCGGCAAAATTCGCTCCCAGACCCGCCGCCATTGATTTAACCTGGCGGTGGCCGGGCTTTTTCCCGCTCAAGCTTAACCAGCCAGGGAGCAGGAAGATTCGAGAATGAGCAAAGACCAACTATTCAGCAACGGCAAGGTAACCGCCGACTTCCGCTTCACCGAAGAGGTGGCGGAGGTCTTTGACGACATGCTGGCCCGTTCGATCCCCAACTACCAGCAGGTCATCGAAATGAGCGCCCTGTTGCTCGACCGCCTGCTGGCGCCGGGCGACCGGCTCTATGATTACGGCTGCTCCACCGGCAACACCCTGCTCCACCTGGCCCGGCGCCTCACCACCCCTGATCTGCGCCTGATCGGGGTGGACAATTCCCCGGCCATGATCGCCAAGGCCCGGCGCAAGGCGGCCGGTTATGCTCCCGGGGCCCAGCTCGAATTCATCGAAGCGGATATCAGCACCTTCCCCTGCGCCAACGCGGGAGCGATTATGCTCAATTATACCTTGCAGTTTCTCCGTCCCCTGGTCCGGCCCCAGTTCGTCGCCCGCCTCCACCGGGCCCTGCGCCCCGGCGGCCTCGTGCTGATCAGTGAAAAAATCATCTCCCACGACCCTGAGCTCAATCGCCGCTTCATCGATTTTTATCTCGACTTCAAGCGAACCCGGGGCTATTCGGAAATTGAAATCAGCCAGAAGCGCGAAGCCCTGGAAAACGTCCTGATTCCCTTTTCGCTGGCGGAAAACCGCCAGTTGCTGGCAGAGGCCGGTTTCAAGCGGGTGGAAACCTTCTTCCAGTGGTTCAACTTCGCATCCTTCGTAGCCATCAAGTAAACCGGCCTTGATCGAGAGGCCAAGCCCCGGCCCGCCGGCGGCTCCGGCTTTGCCTTGCTCGGCAGCTCCACAAGCCCGCGGGCCATCACCCCCACCGACCGAGTACCATAATGGACATGCAGCATGATTACCTGGCCCTGCTGCCCGGGGCCCGGCACGAGCAGATCAGGAGCCTGCGAGCCGAGCAGGCCCGTCGGCTGGCCCGGCCCAAAAAGGGCTTTCTCCGTTTCCAGGAGCCATGGCGGGATATCTGCGCCCTGCCCGGGGCCGCCCACACCGATTTTGGCGGGGATGCCGTGGTGATCGGCCGCGCCGCGGAACTGGCGCCGGGGCAGGCAGCCACCCTGGACCGGGCCCTGCGGGCCTTCATGCCCTGGCGCAAGGGCCCTTTTTCGGTGTTCGGGATTGAAATCGACGCCGAGTGGCAAAGCTTTCGCAAGTGGGACCGCCTGCTCCCGGGTCTGCCCAACCTCAAGCACAAGGTGGTGGCCGACATCGGTTGCAACAACGGCTATTACATGTTCCGGATGCTGCCCCACGAGCCGGCCGCCGTAATCGGCTTCGAGCCGATGCTGCAGCATTATTACTGCTTTAAAGCCCTTAACCGCCTGGCCGGCCAGGACCGGCTCTTCATCGAACCCCTGGGGGTGGAGCAGATCGGCCTCTATCCGGCCTGTTTCGACGTAATTTTTCTGATGGGGGTCATTTACCACCGCAGTTCACCCCTGACCATGCTGCAGGAGGTGCGGGAAGCGCTGGCCCCCGGCGGGGCGCTGGTTCTGGAATCCCAGACCATCCCGGGCGCCGAAACCCTGGCCCTGTTCCCGGAGCGCACCTTCGCCAAGGCCCCCGGGGTTTATTTCGTCCCCACCGCCCCCTGCCTGGTCAACTGGCTGCAGCGCACCGGCTTCCGGAATGTGGAACTGCTCAGCCAGGTTCCCACCACCGCCGCCGAACAGCGCCGCACCGAGTGGATGACCTTCGAATCCTACCTCGACTTCATCGACCCGCTAAACCCCCAACTGACCGTGGAGGGTTACCCCGCCCCTCTGCGGGTGATCGTGCGGGCGGAAAAACCTAAGTGAACAGGGGGGGTTGGGGAGAGGTCGCGCTTGGGACGATCAGCTCCGCGGCCCCCTGAACCGCGGGAGCCGCTGGCTGATCGCTGCTGGAGTTGGGTGGGGCTTTTAGAGGCTGGTGACGGTTCTCATCTTGCCGCCGGCCAGGGCCTCGTTGACGTTGATGATGTGGTCACCCACCTTTTCCAGGCGGTTGAGCAGGTCCAGGTACATTACCCCGATCCGGGGCGAGTAGACGCCTTGCTCCAGGCGGCCGTAATGACGGTTGCGCAGGCAGTCGCGCAGGTTGTTGATCCCGTTTTCAATCGAGATGGCCTTCTTCATGTCCACCTTAACCGTTGTATCACGGAGGTTCCGGGTCATGAAGGCCAGGGCGTCATGGACGGTGCGCAGCATCTCGTAAAGTTCGTCCATGACATCTTCCGGCACCCGCAGTTCATCCTGCAAGATTCGTTCGTAGGTTTTTGACATTTCGTAATAAATGTCACCCATCCGCTCCAGGTCATGCAACATGTTCTGCATATGGCGGAGGCGGTCGATGGACGGCAGGGAAAGATTGGCGTTTTCGAGAATCTTGACCAGGTATTCGGCGATTTCCAGTTCCAGCTGATCGGTAATCCGTTCCCGCTGTTCGATTTTTTCCAGAAATTTTTTCTGCTTCTGCGGGTCCTTGAATAGCAGGCCGGTAAAGGCGTAATGCATTTTGACGATCAGGGCGGCAAAGTGCTGTATCTCGCGCTGGGCCTGTTCCAGTGACAACTCCGCCGATGACATCAGGCCGGTATGGATGTAGCGCAGGTGAAACCCTTCCCGCTCGCCGGGTTTTTCGGGCTGGATTTTCTCCACCAGCTTAACCAGCTGAGGCACAAAGGCGTAAATCAGCATTACGTTGATGACATTGAAGGAGGTATGAAACAGCGACAGGGCCAGGGTGGCGTTGGTGCGGGCGGCGGGATCATCACCGAGAACCGAGACCCCGCTGCCGGAGGCGACCTGCATCACCCAGTCTATCCCCAGCAAAAACGGGGCCATCACCAGCAGCATCCAGCAGACCCCGATGACATTGAATAAAAAGTGGAAACGGGCAGCCCGCTTGGCCTGGACGTTACCGACCAGGGCTGCGATATTGGCGGTTACGGTGGTGCCGATATTTTCACCCAGCACCATGGCGGCGGCAATGGGAAAAGTGATCCAGCCCTGGGCCAGCATGACCAGGGTGATGGCGGTGGCCGCCGAAGAGGACTGGGTCAGCAGGGTCAGGATGGTCCCGATCAGGACGAAGAGCAGGGTGGAAGCAAAGCCGTAGTCGGTGAAGGTGTCCAGAAAGGCGAACATCTCCGGGTTATCGTTGATGCTGGGCACCGAACCCTTGATGAAGTCCAGACCGATAAAGAGGATGCCGAAGCCGACCATGGCCTCGGCCGTGTTGCGCAGCTTCTGGTTGCGCACAAAGAGGAAAGGAAAAAAAACCCCGATCATGGCGATGGCGATCGGGGTGATTTGGAATTTGAAGCCGAAAACGGCAACCATCCAGGCGGTGACCGTGGTGCCGATATTGGCGCCCATGATCACCCCGGTGGACTCGATGAAGGTGAGCAGGCCGGCATTGACAAAACCCACCACCATGACGGTGGTGGTGGTGGAGGACTGGGTGATGGCGGTGGTACCGAAACCGGTGGTGATCCCCATCAGCCGGTTACGGGTCATGCCTTTGAGGATGGCCCGCAACTTGCCGCCGGCCACCTTCTGCAAGCCGTCGCTGAACACCTTCATCCCGAAGATGAAGATCCCCAGCGAACCGGCCAGCTGGAGAAAATCAAAAAAAGAGTAGGACATGGACCCTCACAAGGATTAGTCCACTGCCGGCAGGCAAGCCGACGGCGTTTTAGCTGAAATCCAACCGTAAACTGACGGGATGCCCGCTTTTACTACAGGAGCAAAGCAAAGGTCAACCGAAAACGAAAAAGCCGGATCAGACTTCGGGAAACGGGAAATCCGGTTCGCCCAGCAAGCGGGCCATCCGTTGTTTTTTCGGGGTTTTGCGGTCGTGATAGGCCAGCAGAGTCTCGACAATCCGGATCACCGTTTCGGCGTCCGCTTCCCGGGCGACGCGGCGCCCGACCACGGGGTTGGGGCCGCCCTTGCCGCCGGCGTAAACATCGAAACCCTTTTTGGTGCCCATGATCCCGATGTCGGTGGTTTTCACCCCGGGGCAACAGAAAGGACAGCCGGAAATGGCGATTTTGATCTTGGGCTTGAATGGGCCGCGATCCTTGAAATGTTCAAGCAGCCGGCGGGAAAGTTCCTCGGGCTCCTGCACGCCGGCGGAACAGTCCCGCCGGCCAATGCAGACCCGAGGCGTGGGGAATTTGCCCGGCCCCTTGAAATCCACCCCCAAGGGGGCCAATTCGGACCGGGCCTGGGCCAGCTGCTCCTCGCTCAACCCCATCAGCCGCAGGTTCTGGAGAGTTGAGAGATAAACCTCGAGCCCGTAGCGCTCGGCCAGTTCGTAGGCCTTGGCCATCACCGGCAGGGGCAGACGCCCGGCCGGCAATAATATTGTAAGTCTTTCCTGCTTGTTTGCCACCCTGGACATCACCCCCCCACTGCTTTTTCAACTGACGACATGAACCGAAATCATTAAGTCCAAATATACCTTAAGTGACCGGAGAAAAATCAAGAAAACCTTTATTTTTCTTTCTCTTTCGTTTTTTTTTCTGTATCTATGCAGATAAGAGAGTTCGTGCCTTCCCGCCGTTCACCGGCAAGCTTCTGCGAGCCGACCAGCGGCCCGATCCCGGACAGGCCGGGGCTGGCCCGAAGGCAGCCCTGCCCGGCGCTTGATTTTTGCGGGCCAGGGTTGTCGACGTCGCAAAAAGCGGCGACGACGACGGGACACACATCGTAATTCGTTTTTTTGCTATTGCCGACCAACACCTTTGGCGGTTTTTTGGGAAGTTGTTTTAATGGGCCTCGTTATTACCAGCCGCATCGGCTAACCGGGCTGAACCAGCCAGCAGACAGGGAAGATAATGGGCAGTCAGACCAGACCTTTCAACGATAAAACCGCCGGCGCCATCGATCGTAAGCGGGAGCGGGAGCGCCAGAACATGCTGCAGGCTCTTTACCGCAACGCCCCCGAACTGGCCACCAAGCTGGTCCAGCGCCTGCTCGACAAGCATATTATCGAGACCACCTCCCCCGAGGCCATCCGCGAGGCCTTCACCAACCTCTTCCATAAAATGCCGGAAATGGAAGAATTCGACATCCAGTACAAGACCGCCCCCCTGCGGGGCCTGGTCAACGACCCCAACTTCATCAGCCTCTATCTTACCCAGTACATCGCCGAAGACCTGCTGGAACACAGCAAGATTCAGGACGTTTTCGGCGACGACCTGGAAATCTACCAGGCGGTGGATTCGATCCTCGGCGCCATTCGCCCTCCCTCCTGAGCCAACCCCCCGCCCTCCTGCCGACCGTATAAGAACCGCCGCCCCTGTTGGCCGGCGACGTTGCCATTACCGGGACCGCCGAAAAGGTTCTTAGCGGCTGTGCCCCCCATAGGCCAGCGGCTTCGCCCCGTAGCCGGGTTCAGCGAAGGCGCAGGTAGGTATAGCCCTTGAGGCCGCCGTTGTATTCATTGAGCAGGCGCATGGCCTCGTTGGGCCGCAGGCGGTCTTCCTTGATGGCCAGATCGAACTGGCGCTTCATCTTGCGACCGAGATCGTTTTCGCTGTACTGGACCAGGGCCAGAACCTTTTCCATGGTGGTGCCGGCGATGGTCTCCTCGATGTAGTAGCCCCCCTCTTCGTCTTCGTCGAGAAAGACGTGGGCCTCGTTGACCCGGCCGAAAAGGTTGTGGATGTCGCCCATGATGTCCTGGTAGGCCCCGGTGAGAAAGATCCCCAGGTAATAGGGCTGGCCGTTGAGTTCATGCAGCGGCAGGGTATCCACCCCCTCTTCGTAGAGGTTGATGAACTTGGATACCACCCCGTCGGAATCACAGGTGATATCGGCCAGGGTGCCCCGCCGGCGGGGCTGTTCATCGAGCCGGTGCAGGGGCATGATCGGGAAAAGCTGGCCGAAGCCCCAATGGTCGAGCAATGACTGGAAGACGCTGAAGTTGCAGAGATACTGATCGCTGTACTTGCTCTCCAGCTCGACGATCTCATCGGGGATGTATTCCGCCCCCCGGAAAGATTCCAGCACCTTTACCCCCACCAGCCAGAAAATGCGTTCGACTTCGGCCTTGATCTCGAGATCCAGCAGGCCCAGTTCAAAGCGGGTCTGGGCCTCGCTCTTGTACTGCTGGGCGTCGTGGTAAGCCTCGAGCGGGTTGTTTTCGCTGATATTCAGATAGGCGTCCCAGGCGTCATCCACCAGCTTGTGGCGGACGGTGGGGGCCACCGCTTCTTCCTCCACCTGGGCCTTCTTGATGTTGCCGAAGGTCTCCACCACCAGCAGGGAGTGATGGGCGACCAGGGCCCGGCCCGACTCGCTGATCACCACCGGATGGGCGACCCCCTCGGCATCACAGACATCCATGATGTTGTAAATGACGTCGCGGGCGTATTCGTTGAGGGAGTAGTTGATCGACGAATGAAAAGTGGTCCGGCTGCCGTCGTAGTCCACCCCCAGGCCGCCGCCGACATCGAGGTATTCCAGACCCTGGTGGCCGTGCTTGCTGAGCTTGGCGAAGAACATCGCCCCTTCCCTCACCGCCTTCTTGATCGTCAGGATATCGGGCACCTGGGAGCCGATATGGAAATGGACCAATTTGAGGCAATGGGCCAGCCCGGCCTCCTTGAGGAGCTGGGAGGCCCGCATGATATCCATGGTGCTGAGGCCGAACTTGGCGTTCTCCCCCCCGCTCTTTTCCCACTTGCCCTTGCCGCCGCTCATCAGCCGGACTCGCAGGCCGATCAGGGGTTCGACCTTCATCTTCTTGACCGTGGCGATGATCTGGTTGATCTCCTCGACCTTCTCCACCACCAGGATCACCCGTTTGCCCAATTTGCGGCCGATCAGGGCAATGCGGATATAGTCCTGGTCCTTGTAGCCGTTGCAGACGATCAGGCTTTCCGGATCCTCGTGCAGGGCCAGGGCGGCGTGCAGTTCCGGCTTGGAACCAACCTCCAGGCCATGGTTGAAGAGGCGCCCGGCATCGAGGATTTCCTCGACTACTTCACGCAACTGGTTGACTTTAACGGGATAAACCCCCCGATATTCGTTGTGGTAGCCGGATTCGGCGATGGCCTCGGAAAAGGCCCGGTTGATCCGTTCCACCCGGTTGCGCAGCAGATCCTGGAAACGAATCAGCATGGGAAAGTGAAGCCCCTGCTCCCGGGCCTCGTTGGCCACGTCGACGATGGCGATGCTGGGCCCGTTTTCCTTCAGGGGCGCCACCGTGACCTGGCCGGCGTCATTGATGTCAAAATAACGCAAGCCCCAGCGGTGGATGCCGTAAAGCTCCCGGGCCTGTTCGATATCCCACTCTGTATCTTGTTGTTTTTCCATACTCTTACCTTGCTGTTGAGCGGCGCGGAAAAGAGGCAGCATACCGAATCGGGGCGAAAATTCAACACATCTTTAAAGAATGAACCGGCAGCGGTCACTTCGACCCTTCTTTTTTCCTGAGAAATCGACTAAAGTATCTGTTTCTCAAAAATGCACCGCGCCTGCTGGCCACTCCAGGCCCTATCACTATCAAGGGTATACATTCAGCCGTCCCGGCGGCGCCCGGCCTGACGCTCACCGCCAGCCCGGAGGCGGGACCGCGAAAAACCTGTAAAACCAAACGAGGACATCTTGATCAGCACCTTAATCAACCGCATCCGCCGTCACCTGGGCAGCGCCAAAAACGCCGTCCCTCCGACCGAAACGAGCGCCTCCGGCACCGCGATCCCGGAACTCGAAGGAGCAACCCCATCGACTGCGGAAATATCTGGCCAAGCCATTTCCCCGCCCCCCAAAAAGCGGCGCCGCAAGCGCAAGCCCGGCGGCGAGCAGCCCGGCAACCCGACCCCGGCTCCGGCCGCAATCACTTCCTGGAGCCCGGAAGATTTCCAGGTGGCTCCGGTGGAAGGCAAAACCCGCTTCCATGATCTCGACCTGGCCCCGGAACTGATGCGGGCCATCCATGCCCTGGGTTTCCAGTACTGCACCCCGATCCAGGCCGAGATTCTGCCCCCGACCCTGGCCGGTCATGACGCCTTCGGCAAGGCCCAGACCGGCACCGGCAAGAGCGCGGCCTTTCTGATCAGCATCATTACCCGCCTGCTCCGCGACCCGGACACCCGGGAACGTCCCCTGGCCCACCCCCGGGCCCTGGTCCTGGCCCCCACCCGCGAACTGGCGATCCAGATCCACCGGGACGCCGAAGATCTGGCCCGCTTCACCGGCCTGAACTGTGTCGCGGTCTTCGGCGGCACCGATTACGAAAAGCAGCGCCAGATCTTCACCAAAGCGCCGGTGGACATCCTGATCGCCACCCCCGGTCGCCTGCTCGATTTCGCCCGCCAGAAGGTGGTTATCCTCAACGAGGTGGCGGTGCTGGTCATCGACGAGGCCGACCGCCTGCTGGACATGGGCTTTATCCCCGATGTGCGCCGGATCATCCAACAGACCCCGGAAAAGAGCAATCGTCAGACCCTCTTTTTCTCCGCCACCCTGACCCCCCAGATCGGCAACCTGGCCGCCCAGTGGACCAGAGATCCGATCACGGTGGAAATAGAGCCGGAACAGGTGGCCTCCGACAGCGTCGAGCAGTTGGTTTACCTGGTCACCGCCAAGGAAAAAATGACCGTCCTCTACAACCTGGTCACCGGCAAGCAGTTGGAACGGGTGATCGTCTTCTGCAACCGCCGCGATGTCACCCGGCGGGTCCGGGATCGCCTCTATCGCCACGATATCTCCTGCGCCATGCTCTCCGGCGAGGTCAACCAGCAGCAGCGGATGAAGACCCTGGAAAACTTCAAGGAGGGCAGGATCCGGGTCCTGGTGGCCACCGACGTGGCCGGGCGGGGGCTCCATATCGAAGGCGTCAGCCACGTAATCAACTACAACCTGCCCGAGGACGCCGAGGACTACGTGCATCGCATCGGCCGGACCGGCCGGGCCGGGGCCAGCGGGATTTCGGTGAGTTTCGCCGACGAGGAGGAGTCCTTCTACCTGCCGGCCATCGAGGAATACATGGGCCGCAAACTCGCCTGCGTTTACCCCGACGACCAACTGCTCACCCCCCTGCCGCCGCCGGTGCACAAGGCCCCGCCGGTGGAAAAAGGGGCCGGCGGCGACAAGGCGGGCGGACGGTCGAGAAGCGCCAGTCGGGGTGGGCGACCGCCTTCCTCGCGCCGACCGGGCGGCCGTCCTCCCCGCCGCCGCTGACCGGACCGCCTGGGGTCAACCGCCTGATTCGGCCAGCGCCACCGCCAGCAGGGCCCACTGCTCGAAGCGCTCGCCGGCGGCCCGGATCTCGGCGGCCGACCACCAGCCTTGGGGGTGAATATCCTCCCCGTCGGCCCGGATGCCCAGAGCGCGACAAGCGCGCTCGGAATCCAGCCGTCCCAGGTGGACCGCCCCCAGATGAACCCGACCCACCGGCGAGGCATCATCGTTGATCCAGCCGAGAAAATCGCCGGCCACCGCCTCGGCGTTGACCAGTTCCTCGACCCGTTCCCGCCGCAGGGCGGCCTCGTAAGCAGCGGCGGAAAGCAGATCCCCGCCGGCATCCTCCCGGTTGATATGGCCGCCGAAGCCCACCGAAAGCCGACCGGCCAAGCGGCCCTCCCCGACCCCGCCGCCCCGCCGGTAGACAAAAAAACGCTGCCGGAAGGCAAAAAGCTGGTAAGGGATCAGCTGCTTGAAGGCGGGGTTTTCCTCGGCCCGGCTACGGGGCAGGAAATGCTGGGGCAAAACCAGGACCCGCTCGGGCTCCGGCCCGGCAAAACCCCCCTGGGGCAAAGCCCCGCCGAACAGCCCCTCCAGATCACGGCGCCGCAAACAAAAAACCTCTTCCTCAATCTTCATCCTGCCTCCTCGGGCTCGACTGACCATCACGCCAAAAAACTTGATCCTGCCAACCATACCCTGAACCTTCACGCCCCGCCAACCTGAATTACTCCCAGGAGCCATCAAGGTTACGGGTCTTTTGCCGAATTCAAGGCAGGATAAGAATAACCACAGAGAACCCAGAGAACACAGAGAAAATCTTGAGCCGGAGCGGCTGATTAATCTTAGGCTTCTCCGTGTTCTCTGGGTCCTCTGTGGTTATAAAACTCTTAATAAGCTTAATAAACCGCGACGGCTCCAGGCCCCCCTTGCCATGATGCCAGCCGACCGGCAGCAAATATTCTCTCCCCGGGCCGGCCAACCTGTGATATTTTTAAACTTTTCGCAAGCAAGGAGGAAATTATGATCAGCGAGCTTTTCGCCCGCCCGGGCCCGGCCAACAGCGCGGCAACCCTGGCGGTGCTGCAGGGCGGGATCACCCGCTGCGGGGTCAACCAGGTGGTGGTGGCTTCAACCTGGGGGGATACCGGCCTGGCCGCCGCCCGGTTGCTTAAGGGCTCCGGGGTCAACCTGGTGGTGGTGACCCACAATGTCGGCTTCCAGGAACCGGGCAGCCGGGAGATGAGCGCCGCCACCCGGGCCGAGATCGAGGCTCTGGGCGGCCGGGTCTGCACCGGCACCATGCCCTTCCGCAATATCGGCACCGCCATCCGGGCCAAGCAGCATTATTCCCAGCAGGACACCATCGCCAACACCCTGCGTCTTTGCGGCCAGGGGATCAAGGTCTGCGTCGAGATCGTGATGATGGCCGCCGATGCCGGGCTGATCAGTACGGAAGACGTCCTGGCGGTGGCCGGCACCGGCCGGGGGGCCGACACCGTGGCCTGGATCGCGCCCCAGTCATCCAACCGCCTCTTCGATCTCAAGATCCGCGCCATTCTGGCCAAACCCTCCCACTGGTAAGAGATTGCAAAAGCTGAAAATCCTCCATACCTCGGACTGGCATCTCAGTCGAACCCTTTACGGCCGCAAACGCTACCGGGAATTTGCCGCCTTGCTGGACTGGCTGGCCGCCACCATCAACGAGGAGCAAGTCGATGTCCTGCTGATCGCCGGCGATGTCTTCGACACCCCGGCCCCCAGCAACCGGGCCCAGGCCCTCTATTACCGCTTTCTCTGCCGGATCGCCGCCTCCCCCTGCCGTCACGTGGTGGTCATCGCCGGCAACCATGACTCGCCCTCGTTTCTCAACGCCCCCCGGGAGCTGTTGCGGGCGCTCGATGTCCATGTGCTCGGGGCCGCCACCGCGGAGCGGGCCGACGAGGTGCTGCTGCTCCGCGACCGCCGGGGGCAGCCTGAACTGATCGTCTGCGCGGTGCCCTACCTGCGGGACCGCGACCTGCGGCTGGCCGAGGCCGATGAGAGCCTGGAGGACAAGGAGCACAAACTGCTGGCCGGCATCCGCGATCATTATGCCGAAGTGGCGGCCATCGCGGAGCAAGCAGGCCGCGCCGGCGCCCGGGAGGCGGGGGCCACGGCGAGCCGGATTCCCCTGGTCGCCATGGGGCACCTTTTCGCCTCCGGGGGCCAGACGGTGGAAGGCGACGGGGTGCGGGAGCTTTATATCGGCTCTCTGGCCCATGTCCCGGCGGGCCTGTTGCCGGAGAGCTTCGACTACCTGGCCCTGGGCCACCTCCATGTACCCCAGCAGCTTGGCGGTTCCCCAACCAGGCGCTACAGCGGTTCACCCCTGCCCCTGGGCTTCGGCGAAGCGGGCCGGCCGAAAAGCGTTTGCCTGGTCGAAATGGCCGCCGGCGCCACCACGGTCCAACTGCGGCCGGTGCCGGTTTTCCAGCGCCTGGAACGGGTGGCGGGCGACTGGGAGACGATCGCGGCCCGTCTCGGCGAGCTGGTCGCCGAGCAGGATTCGGTCTGGCTGGAAATCGTCTATGAAGGCGAGGAGGTGATCGCCGATCTGCGCCGGCGCCTGGAGGCCGCCGTTGCCGATAGCGGCCTGGAAATCCTGCGGATCAGGAACAACCGGATCATCGAACGGGTACTCAGCCGCAACCGGGCCGATGAAACCCTGGATGATCTCGAGGTGGATGAGGTTTTCAGCCGCTGCCTGGCGGCCCACCGGGTGCCGGAGCCCCAGCGGCCGGAACTGTTTCGGGCCTACCGGGAAGCCGTCGCCTCGCTCCTGAGCGAAGACCGGCGGGCGGAATAGGGATAAGGAATCATGCGAATCCTGCAGGTGCGCTTCAAGAATCTCAACTCCCTGGTCGGCGAGTGGCAAATCGACCTGACCCACCCGGATTTCAGCGCCGACGGTATCTTCGCCATCACCGGCCCCACCGGAGCCGGCAAGACCACCATTCTCGACGCCATCTGCCTGGCCCTGTATGGCCGCACTCCCCGCCTGGCCCGGATCAACCAGGGCGGCAACGAGATCATGTCCCGCCAGACCGGAGAATGTTTCGCCCAGGTGACCTTCGCCACCCAGGCCGGCCGGTTCCGCTGCCACTGGAGCCAGCACCGGGCCCGGAAAAAGCCCGACGGCGAACTGCAGGCGCCCAAACATGAAATCGCCGCCGCCGCTTCGGGCCGCATCATCGCCAGCAAGCTGCGGGAAGTCGCCGCCGCCGTTGAAACCACCACCGGCATGGATTTCGACCGCTTCACCCGGTCCATGCTCCTGGCCCAGGGGGGCTTCGCCGCTTTTCTCCAGGCCGCCCCCGATGAACGGGCGCCGATCCTCGAACAAATCACCGGCACCGAAATCTACAGCCGGATTTCCATTCGGATCTTTGAGCGCCGGGGAGCGGAACGCAAGAAGCTCGAAGCCCTGGAAGCCGAACTGGCCGGCCTGCGCCTGCTGAGCGCCGAGGAGGAGGAGCAACTGCAGACCGGCCTGGCCGAAAAAACCAACCGGGAAGTCGAGCTCAACCAACGGATCAAAACCGCCAGCGACGCCCTGAGCTGGCTCGACGCCATGACCCGGCTTGAGCAGGAGCTGGCCCGGATCGCCACCCAAAAAGAGGAACTGCTCAGCCGCCGGCAGACCTTGGCCCCGGACCTTGCCAAGCTGGAACGGGCCGACCGGGCCCTGGAGCTGAGCGGCGAATATGGCGCCCTGGCCGCCCTGCGCCAAGCCCAGCAAGCGGACCGGCAAAACCTGGCCGCCGCCCGCCAGGCCCTGCCCGCCCGGGAAGCGGCCCTGAAGCAGGCCGGCTCGGACCTTGAGCGGGCCCGGACAAACCTGGCCGGCCGCAAGGCGGCCCAGAAAGAGGCCCTGCCGCTGATCCGCCAGGCCCGCGAACTTGATATCAAGATCGCCGAAAAGGACCGGCCGCTTAAAGCCGGTACCGAAGAGATCGGCGCCCGGGAAAAAACCCTGGCCGAGCTGAAAAAGCGGCGCACCGAAGCCGCGCGGCTTCTCGCCGGCGAGCAGCAGGCCCTGGCCCAATGCCGGCAACAGCAGCTAAAGGCCCGGGCCGACGAGGGCCTGGTCGAGCACCTGGCCGGCATTGAGGCCCGATGCACGGCGCTCGGAGAAGTGGAGCAGCAACTTAGCGGCAAAAAGGCGGAACTGGCGGCAGCCGAAAAGCTGGCCCGGGAGACCAGGCAGGATCTCCACCAGCGGGACAACGACCTGCGGATCCGGCAAAAACAGCTCGCGACCCAGCAAAAGGCCTTGGCCCGTAAGCGGCAAGAACTCGAACGACTGCTGGCCGGCCGGGCTCTGCCCGCCTGGCGCCGCCGGCTGCTGGACCTGCGGGAAAAAGTGCTGGGCCAGGAAAAATTCAGCGCCGCGACCCAGTCCCTGGCCCAAGCCCGCGGCCAACTGGGAGACCAGGAACCCTGCCCGCTCTGCGGAGCCCGGGAACATCCCTTCACCAGCGGGAACATCCCGGCCCCCGACCCTGAACTCAATGGCGAACTTACCCAGGTGACCAACCTGGTCCAGGCCGCCGAAGAACTGGAAAGCGAGCTGACCCGGCTGGGTGAAGCGCTGGCCCAAAGCCAGGCCGCCGCCAGCCGGGTTGAATGGGAGAGCCAGGCCGCCGGCCACCGGCACGATTCGGCCACCCGAACCCTGACCAGGTTGGAGCGGGAAGCCACCGAGCTGGCCAACCGGCTCCGGCAGCGGCAGGACGAGCTGTTGGTCGAGGTGGCCCCTTACGGCATCCGGGAACTTACCCCGGCTAACCGGGAGCGGGTCCGGGACCAGCTGAGCGCCCGCCGCCGCCAATGGCTGGACCGGCAAAAGGAAACTGCGGCCCTGGAGGGACGAATTGCCGCCTGGCAACTGCGGGTTGGCCATCAAGATGAAGAGCTTGCCCGGACCACGGCCGAATTGCAAAGGCTACGCCAATCACTGGCCGCCCTCCAGGCCGAACGGGACCAATTGGCCCGGGAGCGTCTCCAGCTCTGCGCCGAGCAGGATCCGGACCGGGTAGAGGAACGCCTGGCCACCGCCCTTGAGAGGGCGGAGCAGGATATCGCCGCCGCCCGCCAGGTTCTTGAAACCGCCGCCCGGGAACGGGACCAGCTCCTAAGCCGGGGCAAGGAGCTGGAACAGGCCCTGGCCGACCGGAGCGCTCTCCTCCAGCCGGCCGAAACGGCCTGGCGGGCCCGTTTGGCCGCCGCCGGCTTTGGCGCTGAAACGGACTATCGGGAGGCCTGCCTGCCGGAAGAACAGCGCCAGCAATTGCGCCGGCAGGCCCAACAACAGGCCAGCGCGGAAAGCATCCTGGCCGCCGCGGAACATGACCAGACCGCCCAACTGGCCGTTCAACGGGCCAGAAAGCTCAGCGAGTTGCCCCGCGCCGAGCTGGAGCGGCAACAGGACCAGGGCCGGCAAAGCCTGCGGCAACTCCAGCAGGAGATCGGCGCCATCGGCCAGCAGTTGCGGGACAACCAGCGCTTGCGCGAACGGCAGCGGGAGCGCCTTCAGGCCCTGGTCGCCCAGCAGCGGGAATGCGAACGCTGGAACCTGCTGCATGAGCTGATCGGCTCGGCCGACGGCAAAAAATACCGCAATTTCGCCCAGGGCCTTACCTTTGAAATGATGATCGGCCATGCCAATCGCCAGCTGCAAAAAATGACCGATCGCTACCTGTTGCTGCGCGACGAGGGTCAGCCCCTGGAACTTAACGTGATCGACAACTACCAGGCGGGGGAAATCCGCTCGACCAAGAACCTCTCCGGCGGCGAGAGTTTTATCGTCAGCCTGGCCCTGGCCCTGGGCCTTTCCCGGATGGCCAGCCGCAACGTCCGGGTGGACTCCCTGTTCCTCGACGAGGGTTTCGGCACCCTGGACGACGATGCCCTGGAAACCGCCCTGGAAACCTTGGCCGGCCTGCGCCAGGACGGCAAGCTGATCGGGGTGATTTCCCACGTCCCGGCCCTTAAGGAGCGCATCGCCACCCGGATCCGGGTCATCCCCCAAACGGGGGGACGCAGCATTATCAGCGGGCCGGGCTGCGGGCGCGTCGCTGCCCAAACCACCGCCGCGACAAGCGCCGATCCCCCGCATAATAACAGCCCGGCGCCCGGTTCAGCTACCTAATGGAAAACAACCGGCCAAGGCCAGGGAAAACCTTCAGGAGGAAAAAGCATGCCTTTGCTGGGAGCGCACATGTCGGTGGCCGGCGGCCTCCACCATGCCTTTGACCATCTTAGCAAGGTGGGAGGCGAAGCCCTGCAGATCTTTACCCGCAACCAGCGGCAGTGGCAGGCGGCCCCGGTCAGCGAGGAGGAGGCCGCCGCGTTCCGGGCGGCCTGGCAGGCGGCCGGAGAGCCGCCGGTGGCCGCCCATAACTCTTACCTGATCAACCTGGCCGGCAACAAACCGGAAACCGAGGAGCGCTCCATCGCGGCCCTGGTCGCCGAGCTGGAACGTTGCCGGATCCTGGAGATCCCCTGGCTGATCATGCATCCCGGCTCTCACCTGGGCCAGGGGACGAAGGCGGGCCTTGCCCGGTGCAGCCGCAACCTCGACACCGTTTTGGAGGAGGCCGGCAAGGCCAACCGGGTGACGATCCTGCTGGAAAACACCGCCGGTCAGGGCACCAACCTGGGCCGCAGCTTCGAGGAACTGGCGGCAATTATCGCCGCTTGCCGGCAGCCGCAACGCTTCGGGATCTGTTTCGATACCTGCCACGCCTTCGCCGCCGGCTACGACCTCCGCACCCCGCAAGCCTACCGGAAAACCTTCGCGGAGCTGGACCGGATCATCGGCCTGGAGCGGCTCCATTTTTTCCATCTCAACGACGCCCTGAAACCTCTGGGCAGCCGGGTGGACCGCCATACCCACATCGGCCAGGGCGAAATCGGCCGGGCAGGCTTTGGCCTGCTGATGAACGACCCCCGTTTCCGCCGCCATCCCATGGTGCTGGAAACCGACAAAGGCCCGGACCTCCGCGAGGATATTGAAAACCTGGCGGTCCTGCGCGGCCTGATGACCAGCTGACCCCGCGCCGCCCGGATGTTTTGCCTTCGGGGAAGAACTACTTGCCCAGCAGTTGGGGCCAGTTGCGATCGGCTTTTTCAATATGCCCCGCCCGATCCTGGTTCCAGATTTCCTGAATCTCCCGGTCCCGGTTGAGATAAAGTTTGCCCTCAACAATGGCCCAGCTTTCCGGGTCGCTGTCTGCCGTGGACCCACGGCTAACGGCCAGGGCTCAGTAGCCGCCATACTGGGGAGCATATCTGGCCGGATTTTCCTGGAACATGGCCAGGTGTTCCTGGCTGGAAAAATGCCATTTGGCCCCCTGCCATTCATGCACCAGTTCCGGCTGCCCTTTTACCGGGCTGCCGATGGTGAAATAAGCCACCGGGTCATAGCCCCTGAGGGCCACTCCATCGGCATCGACATTGACCGGGCTTATGGAGCCGGCGCCAGCAACCACAATAAAAATCCAGGTCCAGCTCAAAAAAATCGCACTGCCCAACAGCTTTTTCATGGTGTCCTCCTCTTGGTTCGGTTGCGGCCGTAATTGGCCTGCTTTAACGGCGGATGCTCAAACTGCGGGCGGAGCCGGCAGCTATGCCGCGGTGGGGCGCATATCGCGATCACGACCGATCCGGTTCCAGCAGCCGGCGGAAGAGATCCAGGGCTGAAACCACCGCCACGGGTTTATCGTCTTCGCCCGCAACCACCAGGTTGCGAATGCCGCCCTGCTTCATAACATCCAGGGCCAATTTCACGCTGTGGCCGGAAGCAAGTTGAACACAGGGAATTTTGGCCGACTTGCCGGTAATCAGTTGACAGCCGGTCATGATGTCGGCTACCTGCTTGCCGTCAAGATCTTCCTGACCGCCAATGCTGGTTACAATATCCATATCGGTCACCACTCCCGCCACCTCGCCGTCCCGCCGCACAACAAGGGCCGAGAGCCGGTGGTCGGTCATGATCTGCATGGCGACCCGCAGGGTATCGGTCGGGGCAACCCCGGGGACGTCCCAGTTGACGGCATTTTTGACATCGTCTTTGAATCCCATGGCTTTCCTCCTTTCTGCAAGGGTTAGATTACAGATATCAACCAGATTCGACGGTGGGCACGATGGGCGACAACTCGGCCTGAAGGATCATTAAAGCCGCTCCACCCGGATCTGATCCAGCAGCCGTTGCACATCCTCACGCTGACAAAGGGCGGTGGCCACGGTGGAGACGGCGGCGGTGCCGGCGGCCAGGCCGAGCAGGGCGGCCTCCTCGAGGGTTGCTCCTCGCGCCAGCCCCAGAGTGAGGCCGCCGACGGTGCTGTCCCCGGCCCCCACAGCACTTTTGACCTCCACCGGAGGCACTCGCAGGAGCAACCGCAGATCCTTGCCGACGACCAAAGCGCCCTCGCCACCCAGGCTGATCACCACCACCTCGGCCGCGCCCCGGTCGATCAGCTCACCGGCGAAGACCAGCCGGGCCTCCGTGTCCGGCAGATCGCGCCCGGCCAGGATCTGGGCCTCCCGGAGATTGGGTTTGACCAGAAAAACCCCTTCGTCCAGGGCCGCCTGCAACGGGGCCCCGGAACTGTCAAGGATCAGCCGGGCCCCGGCCGCGCTCACCCGGCCGGCCAACCGGCCCATGAAGGAGGCCGGCAGCCCCGGCGGCATACTGCCCGACACCACGACCAGGCCCGGCCCGGAAAGAGCCCGCTCGATGCTCTCCAGGGCTCGCTCACCATCCGCGGCCCCGAACTCCGGGCCCGGCAGGACGAAGCGATACTGGTCGCCGCTCACCTCCTCGGTGACACTGACCGACAAGCGGGTCATGCCCGGGCCCTCCATGAAGGTGAAGGCGATATCCTCGCTCCGCAGCAGATCCTGGCACATGCTGCCCAAGCTGCCGCCCAGAACCGTCCAGGCCTTGCTGTGACCGCCCAATTCGGCGATCACCCGCGACACGTTGAGCCCGCCTCCCCCGGGATCAAAGCGGGGCGCCGAGCAACGGAGCTTCGGGCCGGCCGTCAGTTTTTCGGTGGCGGTGGCAAGATCCAAGGCGGGATTAAGGGTAACGGTGAGAATATCCTGGGCCATATCTTACTCCTGGCGGAACAAAAGGGAGCCGGACAACAGCGCGGCATCCCTCTGGGGTTATCTTCGCAAGAGTTGCAGCAACTCTGCAACCGGGCGGGTATTGAGGACATCATCCCGGCTCAACCAGCCCCGGCGAGCCTGATCAAGGCCGTACTTGATGTTGGCCAACCCGGCAACCGAGTGGGCGTCGGTGGAAATGGCGACCTTGACTCCCATTTCTTTAGCCAGGCGACAATGATGATCGGTCAAGTCAAGGCGATCGGGATTGGCGTTCAGTTCGAGAAAACAGCCCCGCTCCCGGGCGGCTGCCATGACTTGCTCCATGTCCACCCCGTAGGGGGCCCGCTCGTTGATCAGCCGCCCGGTGGGATGGCCGATGATCCGGCAATGGGGGTTATCCATGGCCCGGATCATCCGTTCGGTCTGCCGGGCCGCCGGCAGATTGAAGCCGGAATGGATCGAGCAGACGGTGAGGTCGAGCTTTTTGAGCACCGTGTCAGGCAGGTCCAGGGAACCGTCGCTGAGGATATCCACCTCGATGCCCTTAATGATCCGAAAGCCCGGATATTCATCGGCAAGTTGATCGATTTCGTCCAGCTGTTGTTCCAGTCTCCGGCGGTCGAAACCATGGGCCACCGCGATGGCCCGGCTGTGTTCGGTGATGGCCAGATATTCGTAACCCAGCTCACGGGCCGCCGCGACCATTTCCCCCAGGGAGGCGCGGCCGTCGGTGGCCGTGGTATGGACATGGAGATCGCCCCGGATATCGTCGGCAACGATGAGCTCGGGCAGCCGGCCGCTCCGGGCCGCCTCGATTTCCCCCTGGTTTTCGCGCAGTTCCGGCTCGATGAAAGGGAGTCCGATGGCGGCCAGCACCTCCTCCTCGCTGGCACCGGCCAGGCGCCGTTGCTGGTCCTCGCCCCCGAAGACACCGTACTCGTTGATCTTCAGCCCCTTTTGGACCGCGATCTTGCGCACCGCGACGTTATGCTCCTTGGAACCGGTGAAATGATGCAGGGCCGCCCCGTAGCACTCATCTGGCACGACCCGCAGATCGACCTGCAACCCGTCCCGCAGGCGCACCGTCGACTTGGTGTCGCCCCGGCCGATCACCGCGGCGACATCCTCGTAGGCGACCATCCGCTCCATCACCGGGCTGGCCGGGCGGCAGGTCACCAGGATATCGAGATCACCCACCGTTTCCCGGCGCCGGCGATAGCTGCCGGCCGCCACCGCCCGCGTCACCCCCGGCACCGCGGCCAGATAGGCCAGCAAGGGTTCGGCCACCTGCTCGGCCCGGATGAGCTTGATCCTGCCCTGCTCCCGGTGGCGCCATTGCAGTTCCTCCAGTATTTTGTTTTCGGTTTTCTCCCCGAACCCTTTGAGTCGGCGAATTTTCTGCCCCCGGGCAGCGGCGGCCAGTTCGGCCAGATTGCTGATGCCGAGCTGGCGGTAGAGGATCGCCACTCGCTTGGGACCGAGCTGGGCCACCTGCAACAGGTCGGTCAACTCGGCCGGCAGCTCCCGGGTAAGCTCGTCGAGCATCCCGAGGCTTCCGGTGGCTACAATTTCGGCGATTTTTTCCGC
Organism: Desulfurivibrio nitratireducens; assembly: GCF_044068515.1. Classification (NCBI taxonomy): domain Bacteria; kingdom Pseudomonadati; phylum Thermodesulfobacteriota; class Desulfobulbia; order Desulfobulbales; family Desulfobulbaceae; genus Desulfurivibrio; species Desulfurivibrio nitratireducens. The sequence goes on along the minus strand of NZ_JBIPKI010000005.1, from coordinate 7,068 downwards.
CAGATCGTGACCGATCCCCGGCAACCGGGATAGATCTTCCTCCGCCGCCACCATCCCGGCCACACTCTGGGGCAGATCCGCTATGGTCCGGGCGGCGTTGCGGTAGGCCCTAATCCGGAAGGGATTGGCGGCGGCGATCTCCAGGAAGTCGGCAACCCGGTCGAAAATGGCGGCCACATCCGCGTTATGAATCGGCATGACCCTGGGCGCCCGGACCCTTAACGGGCCGGTTCCGGTTCCTTGGCAGCGCCGCTCTCCTCCTCGGCCTCAAACTCCCGGGTCGCTTTTTCCCAGGTCTCGGCCAACGATGTGTAGGCCTCCGAAAAACCCTTTTTCACCTGGTCCCAGACGGTAGCGGAGCCGCTGGCCAAACGATCGTACCATTCCGCCACCTTCTCCCGTTGCTCGCGCAGGGCCTCCAGGTTCTCACTGGCCTTCTCGCGGGCGGTTTTGCTCATCTTGTCCCAGTTATCCTGGATCCTGCCTTCGAGGGCTTTGATCCGGGCATCGAGATTGGCCAGGGCCTTTTTGGCTTTGGCCCTCGCCTCATCGCGCTGATCGGCGCCATAGCTCCTGAGCGCATCCAGCAGTTCACGGGTTTCTTCCTGCACATCTTCCCGGGTGGTTTTTTCGGGCTCCGTGGCCGCGAAACTTCCTCCGGCAAGGCCCCAAACAGCCACCAACACCGCCACGATGAGCAGATTCACCGCTTTTAGTCCTTTCATTGGTCACCTCCGTAAAGTTTGTTGTTTGTTTTCATATTTTAGATGAATCGGTATCCTTTAACAATTGCCGGCTCAGTCCGGCCGTCCCTCGGTCAGCATTTTAGGGCCGGCGGCGCCGGCCTCAAGATCCAGGCGCCGAAGCAGCCGCCGCAGGTAAAGCCGGGCCGCCTGGGCCTGCCGGAGCAGGCTGGCCGGTTTTTCGGCGCTGTCGCCATTGAGCTCCAGGATAATGCTGCCGGCAAATCCCGTCCGCTGCAAGTGACTCAACAGGCGCAACCAGTCGATCCGGCCCCGGCCCGGGGGAAGATGATCGTCGTACTGGCCGCCGTTGTCGCTGGCGTGGACCATTTTCAGCGAACCGGCCAGCACGGTGGTGATATGGTCCAACTCCCCGCTCAAAAAACCATGCCCGGTATCCAGGCAGGTACCGACCTCCTCCCCCCGGATGTCCCCCAGACTGCGCAGCAGGTTGCTGATAGCGCCGCAGAAGAGGTGCGGGAGCATGTTTTCCAGCACCAGGCGGAGATTAAGGGCCCGGCAGCGGGCGGCGATTTCATTGAGGGCCAGGATTCCGGCGCGCTGGCGGGCCATATTTTCTGCGGGCCCAAGATCCAGTTCCTTTTCCGGTCCGGGGTGCAGGACCAGGTAGCGCGCGTCAAGAATGGCGGCGGCCTCGGCGGCGCGCAGCATTTCCCCGATGCTGCGGCGCCGGTTGCCTTCATCGGGGGCGGTGATATCGAGATCCCCGGCGAAGGGGGCGTGGAAGGAATAGGCTTCCAGGCCCAGGGCTTCCAGGTGCCGGGCGATCCGCCGGACCTGATCCCGGTCTTGGTAGTCGAGGTGCTTTCGGTAGGAACAGATCTCCAGGATCGTGAAGCCGTGGGCCCTAATCGGCTCCAGGCATTCCATGATGCCGCGACGGTAAAAGCTGCCGGTGGACAGCCCCACGGGCCAATCGCTCATATTTCACTCCTGTTGAGCAGGGTTGTGCGCAAAAGCTCCAGGTCACAGCCGGCCCGCGGCTCCCGGCACAGCCCTTTTTCCCGGGCCGAAACGCAGTTAAAATCCTGGAGCCGATCAAGGCCGACGGCAATCAGACCGGCAAAGACCCGGGTATAGAAGTCGGCCCGGCTGGCCGCGTCATAAAGATACCAACTGCTGCCCCAGCCGTAATCTCTTTCGTACTTGGAGCGAATCAGGCCGGCGATATGGCGGGGGTGCCAGCCCAGGGCCAGCAGGGTGGTCACCACCTGGCGGATCTCGGCCGGCCGCAGCAGCAGATCGTTGGGGTGGTTGAGAATATGGCCCACGCAGGGCGGCAACTCCTCCCCGGTAAAAAGATCGTAGCCCGCCGACCATTGCTGGGGCGGATCATGTTCGGCGGCATAGAAGCGGCGATGAAATTCCGCCAGGGGCGAAGCGCGGTAGGCCGCCAACAGCCGGGCGGTGCCGGCGGTCTGAATCGGAATCCTGGTATCGGCAACGGCGGCCAGGTCGGCGGCCAGAGTGGCATCGCGCAGGGCGGCCACCGCCCGTTCCGGGCCGGCCCCGCCGGCGGGGACGGCGAACATGACCGGGATGCGATCCCGGGTTGCTTGATTCAAGATGCCGTATTTCTGCCAGGGCTTGAGATAGACGCTGAAGGGCAGCCGGATCATCCGCAAATGGAGGGGATCGGCGTATTCGCTGATATCCACCGAAACCATTTCCCGGCCCCGCTGCTGGGGACCGACGGTTACGGCGGTCAATTCCACCGGCAGCGGCGAGACCGCCGCCGCCCGCTCCTTGATCAGATGGGCCAGATATTCGATCACCAGGGCCAGGCCGGCAAAGGCCCGGCCCTGGTCCAGGCCCACCGGCTCGCCATAAGGCGGGTGCGGGCCCCGGTAGATTTCAGCCAGATGCGGCGGCAGGACGACCAGGTCCGCCAGGGCGCTGAAAACGGAGCTGGCCCGCGGCACCTGCCAGACGAAGTGATGCCCCCGGCCGCTCAGCAGGTGCAAGGGCCGCAGGCCGAAGTCGGCGAGCAGGGCGAGGACGGCATCGACCATCGGCTGCTGCACGGCGAAGGTGCGTTGGGCATCGAGATACGGTTCGGCGGGGAAGTCGAAATTGACGTATTCAAGATCGAGGTGAATTACCAGGTAATGGCGATCCCACAAGGAGCGCCCCACATCAAGGCCCTGGGCGAGGAACAGGTCGAGGGAGGTCGGAGGCTGGGGGCGGAAGTCCGCCGGAGTCGGCAGATCGCAACGGCTCAGATAGACGGCGGAGACCTGCTCCGGTGAGGAACCACCGAGAAATTCCAGCATCCGGCGGCGCACCGCCGGGATTTTATAGTAGCTGGCAATAATCATAGTTGTCTCCGGGAGACCGGGCCGCCCCGGGTCAGGAATTGCCGGGCCGGGACAACCGCCGCAGCGATCATCCTGGCGCTCAGGACGCGGGCTGATGACATCTGGTGCAGCTTTCATCGCTCCAGCCGGTGTGATTGCTGGGATAGGGGCTGGTTCCCCGCAGGCCGTGGCAGCGGCTGCACTCCTCCATGCCGGCGATCGGATGCGAAACCACCTGGACCGCCCGGGCCGCCCTCGAGTCAGGTTGTTCCAACAGTTCGGGCGCTTGCAGAAAAGCGAAAGCCGCGCTGGCTATCAGCACCAGGATCCCTACAATAATGGCCAGTTGGGTCGAATATAACTCCCGCATGCAGCAGACCTCCCTGATCGTTCAGCAAACCCAGAACCACTCTCCCGCCCCCGCCCCAATCCTGCCACCAATGCGCATATTGCGGCAAGCGAGGCGGCGACGCATACTTCGGCTATCTGAGCCGGCTCGATCGCCGCAAGATGCGCCCTGTATCCCGTCGGTAACCGGGCGGCAGAGGCGCATATTGCGGCAAGCGAGGCGGCGACGCATACTTCGGCTATGTGAGCCGGCTCGATCGTCGCAAGATGCGCCTCTGCAATTCCGTCGGTAACCGGGCGGCAGAGGCGCATATTGCGGCAAGCGAGGCGGCGACGCATACTTCGGCTATGTGAGCCGGCTCGATCGTCGCAAGATGCGCCCCCTGTAATCCCGTCGGTAACCGGGCGGCAGAGGCGCATATTGCGGCAAGCGAGACGGCGACGCATACTTCGGCTATGTGAGCCGGCTCGATCGTCGCAAGATGCGCCTCTGCCGCCCGGTTACACGAAGTTGAAGCTTTCGGAGTGGATATTCTCCGGCGGCAAACCCAGCTTGACCACCGCTTTTTGAATTGCTTTCTGCATCGGGGCGGGTCCGCAGATGAAATACTCCAGCTCCATTCGGTTTTCCGGCAGGTAGGCGGCCATCAGCTCAACGGTGACCCGGCCCTTTTCCCCGGTCCAGTCCGGCGGAGGATCATCCAGGACATGGACCAGCTTCAGCCGCAGCCGCTGCCGGAGGCTCTCCAGTTCTTCCCGGAAAGTGACGTCATCCCAACTATTGCTGCCATAGAGCAGCAGGACCGGCCGCCGGTCGCCCCGGTCGGCCATGGTCCGCAGAACGCTCATAACCGGGGTAATACCCACCCCGCCGGCGATAAAGCAGAACCCGGGGGCGTCCCGGCCTTCGATGGTAAAGGAGCCGTAGGGTCCGTCAAGATAGGCGCGGGTCCCCGGCCTGGTGGCCCCGATCCGGGAACTGAAGTCACCCAGTTCCTTGACGGTCAGCCGCAGGCTGCCCTGCTCCAAAGCGCTGGAGGCAAAGGAAAAAGGGTGCTCGGTAATGGCAAAAGGCGAGCGGCCCAGGGTCAGCCAGGCGAATTGACCGGCCTTGAAATCCATTCCGCCATGCCCGTCAGGACGCAAGCGCAGAGTCCAGGATCGGCCATGCTCCCGGGCCACCTCCTCCACGATATAAGGCCGCCGCAGCATCCGGCAGGACTTGATGATTCGGACATGGACCAGGGCCAGCAGCCAGGCTGCGGCCATGGCCATCCAGATTCCCCGCTTGACCGGGCCTTCGGTGTAGTAGTCGATCCCGATGATATGGAGCAGGGCCAACAGCACGGCCAGCACCGAGACATAGCCGTGAATCATCCGCCAGACCTCGTAGGGCAGGCCCAGCTTGAGGCGGTAAAGGGAAGTTATGATGATGACGATAAAGGCCCCGAAACTGATCAGCCCGGTAATCATCCAGACCGGCGCCGACGCCGGCGCCAACAGGAGAAAAAGGTCGGGGCTGGCGCTTAGCAGCACCGCCACATGGAGAAAAAGAAAAACAAAGGCGATCAGGGAGATATTGCGATGAAAATGGTAGACCACGTCAATCCCGTAGGGGGTGGTCAAATGCTGGAAGCGACCGGTAAGAAAAAACTGCAGGCCCATCATCGACAGGCCGGCAAAACCAAGGCCCACCGCGAACTCCCGCCAGAAGCCCCGGCCCGGCGGTGGTTCAATCAGCATGGCCAGCAACGGACCGGTGGCGATGATAAAATAAATCCCGAGCCAAAACGCGCTCCGCCAATGCCGCATGGTCATTTCGCTCGCTCATTCGATTGAATTTAAGGATAACGCAGGCAACTACTCTGATTGTCAGTATGCGCTAATTCAGAACAAAGGTCCAGAGGGATAAGGGATGCCGGGGCCGCCGGGCGAGCCCGACTCCCAGCCGGCCAAACCCGGCCGGCCATTTGACAGCAGCCAAGTGATTGTGCTGTAATAAAAAAACGTCACCGGCAAGGTTAGCCGGGATAGCTCAGGCAGAAGACTCCGCCCCCGATCGACCTCCTCGCGGGAGATTACAGCCATGCAAGAAGCCCTGTTTTATGACCAGGAAAAAGAGTTAAGCGTCCTCTGCCGGCTTTGCCACCATAACTGCCATATCAAGGAGGGCCGGCGCGGCATCTGCGGGGTCCGCGAAAACCGGCAGGGCAAGCTGTACAGCCTGGTTTACGGCCGGCTGGTTTCCGAGAATATCGATCCCATCGAAAAAAAACCGCTCTTTCATTTCCTGCCCGGCAGCAAATCTTATTCCATCTCCACGGTGGGCTGCAATTTCCGCTGCGCCCACTGCCAGAACTACCAGATCTCCCAGTATCCTCACGCCCACGAAGGCGAAATCATCGGCCGGGAGCGATCCCCCGAGGACGTGGTCAACGCCGCCCAGCAGGCCAACTGCCGCAGCATCAGCTACACCTATGTGGAGCCGACCATTTTTTACGAATTCGCTTACGACTGCGCGGTGCTGGCCCACCAGCGGGGGATCAAAAACGTCTTTGTCAGCAATGGCTACATGGGAGAGGAAGTTACCCGGCACCTGGCTCCGGTGCTGGATGGCATCAACATCGATATCAAGGCCTTCAGCGAAAAATTCTACCACCAGGTCTGCAAAGCCCGCCTGCAGCCGGTGCTGGATAATGTCCGGCTCATGCGCCGGCTCGGGGTCTGGGTGGAGGTAACCACCCTGATCATCCCCGGCTGGAACGACAGCGATGACGAACTGGGGCGGATTGCCGCCTTCATCAAGGAAGTCGATCCGGCCATCCCCTGGCACGTCACCGCCTTTTATCCCACCTACCAGATGCTCGACCGGCCGCCGACCCCGGTCGCCACCCTGCGCAAGGCCCGGAAAATCGGGCTGGCCGCCGGCCTGCGCCATGTCTATGAGGGCAACATCCCCGGCGAGGGCGGCGAAAGCACCTACTGTCCCGCCTGCAACGCCCTGCTCCTGGAACGCTTCGGCTTCAGCATCGGCCGGAACAATCTTGCCGACGGCCGTTGTCCTTCCTGCGGGGAGAAAATCGCGGGGGTCTGGGACTGATGGGAGACAGACGCCGGGATGGGATCAATGATCACGAAACGGGCAAGCAGCGAAAGGCTTCTCAAAACCGGTAGCGCAGACCCAGCAGGTAGAAATCCGACGCTCCCCGAACCCCGCCGAACAAGCCGAATACCCCGGATCGATGGTGAATGCGATAAACCAGTTCCACTCCCGCAAAGCGGGGGGGAGCCACAGCCAGCTCGAGAGCCAGGTAGTTCAGCAGATGCCTGCTCCGGCCGGCGTTTAAGTCCGCCTCGATTTGCGGACTTCTGGTGGCGTAGGACAGGCCATTGCCGGCCGCCACGGTGGTCGGCAAAAGATGATTCCACGGCAAGTTGTGATAGCGCACCAGGGCGGCGGCCGTGAATTCCTGGTAATCCTGGCGGACACCGCTGCGCCGATCCCGGTGCCAGGCCGCCGTCCCCTCGACTTCCCAGGAAAAATGCTGCCGCAACTCGCCCATCCCCCGGGACAATGCCAGGCCATGGAAGTAGTGGTCGTTAAAACTGCCGGGAATATTGAAGGTGGCCCGGCCGATGGTCCTGTCGGTATGAATGCC
>NZ_JBIPKI010000049.1:0-17167 GCF_044068515.1 Desulfurivibrio nitratireducens | reverse complement strand
CGTCATCCCTTGTTGGCAAGGGATTATGCGCTGGTTATGCGCGAACCTTCAACCAGCAACAACCTTTTCATAAATGTGCGCAAAAAAAGAGCCAATAAAAACCCACAACATCATCTTATTGCTTCATTCGCGAACCTGCCGGGCTTTTCCGGTTCGCTTGGGGTTCGCGCCACCCTTCAAACAATGAGCGGACCCTCTTGGTCAAAGGAAGCCTTGGCCCCCACATGCTCCACCCGGTGCCGCCAATTGGAACCGAGGAAATAATAGCGCAGGCTGTCCGTTTCCGGGTTGATCTCGGCCTCCAGGCACTGCCGGAGCGCGGTCCATTGGGCCGGGTCCACAATGCACTCAAAAACCGAGAACTGCACCCGCTGCCCGTAATTCTTGCACGCCTTTGCCACCCGCCGCAATCGCCGCTGGCCGCCCGGCTCCGACGTGGCCACGTCATAGCTCACCAATACGAACATCGCGAATCATCACCTCCAGATAAACGGCGGATAGCCGTCCAGATCGCCCCGCACATGCCGGGCCAGCAACAGAGCCTGGGCAAAGGGGAGCAGGCCGATTTCCACCTTTTCGTTCAAAAACGGATGATTGATCTCCTCCTGTTTCCGCTTCTGATAGGCGACCAGCAGGGCTTTGCGGGTATCGGCATCCATGGTTACCCCGCCGGTTTCCGTCTGCCGGAAGCCGGATTTCTTCACCACTCCGAGATTGATCAGGGAAAGCGCCAACCGATCCGCCAGCACCGGCCGGAATTCCTCCATCAGATCCAGGGCCAGACTGGCCCGGCCCGGCCGGTCACGATGCAGGAAACCAACCGCCGGGTCCAGCCCCACCGACTCCAAGGCGCTGCGGATGTCGTGCATGAGCAAGGTATAGAGGAAGGAAAGCAGGCAGTTAACCTTGTCCAACGGCGGTCGCCGGCTGCGCTCATGAAACTGAAATTCCTCCTTCTGGTTGGTGATCAGGTGATTGAACACCCCAAAATAAGTGCCGGCCGCATCGCCCTCAAGGCCGCGCAACGCATCCAGGGACGAGGCCGCAGGGAGTTGCCCCAGAGAAAAGCGCAGCCGAACCGACGCTTCCTCCAGGCTCTCGGCCCCCGGTTTTTCCGCATGGTCGCGCAAAGCCCGCTGGAGCACGGTGCGGCTGTTGGCTATCTTGCCCACCAGGAAAGCCCGGCCCAACGCGGCCGATCTTTCCTGATCGTCGGCCCAACGGTACTGCTGGCGTCGCAACAGGACATTGCCGCAAACCGGCCCCTGCACCCGGGCCAAAAAGCGGCCGTTTTCGGTGAGCAGACTTACCCCCACCCCGCGCTCCGCGCACAACCCAAGCAGAAACGGGCTACACGAGACCTTACCGAAACATACTATCCCGGAGAGTGTGTGGATCGGCACCTGAAGCCGGGTTTCCTTTTCCACCCGCACCAGAACGGTCTCGCCCTCCCGCGCCAAATAAGCGCCCTGGGTGGTGACATAGATGGTGTTGAGGAGTTTTTTCATCCTGAGTCACCAACCAGATTCATGATCAGACGTACCAGCAAATCTTTATGTCCTGGTTCGCTGGCCGCGGTAAGCAGGGCCATGGCCACCAGGAAACGGTTGTCGAAACCGGCAAGGCCATTTTGTCGCAAATATAGTACGAAAAGAAAGGAGCCGATCCGTTTGTTGCCGTCGGAAAATGGATGGTCCTTGATAACAAAGTAGAGGAGATGCGCCGCCTTTTCCTCGATACTCGGATAGAGGTCCTGTCCTCCGAAAGACTGATGTACCGCGCCGAGAATGCCGGCCAACCCGTGGCCTCTCTCCTGACCGAAAAGATCGGTGGCCTCGCCCCGCGCCGCAAGTTCATTTTTCAGGGCGCCGATGGCCCGGCGTACCTCGTCGAGCCGAAGCCAGGCCCCAGGCTCGTGCCGCGCCGCCGGCACCGGCAACCGTTCCTCGTCGTATTCAAGCAGAAGTCGCCAGGCGCGAGCATAGCGATTGATCACTTCCAACACGGCCCGGCCCTCGTCGCTGACCAATTCATAGCTCTCCAGGGTGGTGGCCAGCAGGGACATGGTCTGCTTCAGTTCGGCCATGCCCTTCTCGGCTAACCGCCGCTGGTTGAGGGTGTAGCCCCGCACCAGGTGCTCCTTCAGGACAGAAGTAGCCCAGATGCGGAATTGGGTGCCACGTTGCGACTTCACCCGGTAGCCAACCGAGATGACAACATCGAGATTATAAAAATTGGTCCGGTAGGTTTTCCCATCAGAAGCAGTTGTCCGGAAATCCCGGACAACTGCCGTCTCGACCAATTCGCCTTCCTTGAACACATTCCGGATATGTTCTGAAATCGTCCGTTTGTCCCGCTGAAACAGTTCAACCATCTGTGCCTGGGTCAGCCAGACCGTCTCGTCCTTGAGATGTACATCCATGACGCTCCTGCCATCCTCGGATTGGTATAGGATGATTTCACCGAGATCGGCCCGGCCGGCGCCGTTGCTTGCTTCCGGTTCTACCATGTTACCCACCTCCTTCCGTCATAACCCGCGCAAGATACCGGCCCACGCTCTTACCGGCCCCGGCAACCTTGGGCATGCAAAGATTCATCAGCGAGCAGCTCTCGCATTTTTTGGCGTAGCGGGCCGGCGGGGTGATGCCGGAGCGGATCAGGGCATGCAGTCGCTCGGCCGCCGCTTCGGTCTCCCGCCGCAACCTATCATCAAAGAGCACCAACTGCCGCCGCCGGTTCTTGCCGTAAAAGAGTGCCCCTTCCGGCACCGGGCAATGGAGCATCTCCTCCAGGCAAAGGGCCTGGGCGCAAAGCTGCACCCGATCCCAATTGGCCTTTTTGGGCCTCCCCCGTTTGTACTCCACCGGGTAGGGTCGCAAATTTCCGGCATCAGTGCGGTGGTACTCCACCACATCCGCCTTGCCGGAAAGTCCCAGGCGCAGGGAGCGAAGAGGCACCGCGCTTTCGATGCGGAGATCGTTCCGACATTGGGCTACCCCGCTGTCAACCCGCTCGTGCATAACCCTGCCTTGGGCTGTGAAAAGGTTCTCGCTCCAAACCTGCTCAATGTGGATCAAGGCGCACTGCCGCTCGCAGAAAAGAAGATGCTGCAAGGCCGAGAGAGGTAATAGATCGTCTTCACCGTATCCCATATCAGCCCGGATGCCGTCTGTAAGCAATATGCACTTTTTGCATACTAGTTCTCCCTAAATTTTGAACCTGTACGTCCCTAATTCGAGCTGTTGCATTTTTTGCAACAGCTGCCTGTTTCCATGGAAATCTCTGAAGTTACCGTTTGAGTCTTTTTTTCTTCTCCGGCTCGGCCAAATAATTTTCCGGGAGACGACCTTGTCGCCGGTTTCTCGCTCCAGATTTTCGCGGGCATCCCCGGCGATCCGGCCGCCTTTACGGGCCGCTACCTTGTTTTCGCCAAAGCCCTTGGCATCCTGCTTGCGGGCAATTTCGGTGGTGGCCGCCCCCCCAGCATGGAGAAAATCAGTTCCAGATCAGTCATGTGGTCGCGCAGGTTCTCCCGCTTGAGCCCCTTCAACTGTTTGTACACCGAAGGCATTAGGCCAAAGGCGGCCTTGGATATCTCCGAGGTGAGGATGGCGTATTCCGGGTCGTCCTTGACCCCGCGCTTCTTCCGTTCATCGGTCAACTCGGCCTGTCCCGGCAATGCCGCGCATCCGTTTTCCGATCCAGGCTTCGGAATAGCCCTTGTCCAGCCAGTGATTGAAGGGCATGACTTCGGGCGAGAGGATGGACTGGAAGATGCGGAAAATGCCTTCGGTCTTGGCGCACAAAATCCGTTGAGGACCACCAACGGTTTCAACCGCAAGGGTATGTACAATCTGCACCCACCCTTTGCCGAGTTCCGGATCTCGCCGTTTCATGCGCTGGATGTATTGTTTCGGGTCTTTTGAGTCGATCAACGCCAAGATCACGTCTTCGACGACAAACCACCACTCGTTATTATGCAGGGTACGCCGGATTTCCTTGTTTTTGAAGACTACCAGCCTATTGTCCATCCACCTCACCACCGGAAAGAATCAAAGCAACTCGATCAGCTCGACACCTGCGGGAGTAGTGCCGACCGTTATCTGATAATCGGTAAAGGCGCGGGGTGGCGCGTCACCGCAATTCTTCTCGACCTTAACAAGGTCAAAAAGCTTACTGGCCGGGGCGTTTCCCAATTCCTTTTCATGCCTGAAAACGAACAATTTTCTGGCCGCCATTTCGCCGCGCGCTGCAGAACGATCGTGGTCGAACATATTGACAAGTGCATCCCAGAATAATTGCAGATCGTCCTCCGAAAATCCGGTTTGCTTGGCCAGCGGGGCGGAGATGAAGCCGTGGACACGGTATAGGCCGTAAGGGACTGTGAATTTCCTGCCCATGGTTCGATTATCACCGCCCTGCTTTTCCGCCTCAGCCTCGGTGGCAACTGCCATTCTTGTAATGCTGTGTTCACCGGTAAAAATTCGGTCAACACTCCTGCCGAAGGCAAACTGCACTGGTCCACGCACCTGCCCGCAATTGATACCAGTTGACATGACGGCGCCGAAGGTGCGAACGTCGAAAAAATTTCCGCACATCCAGGCACGTGCCGCGTCCACATTTCCCCCTTTGCGTCCGGATTTTTCCCCGGAAATATCTTCGCCGATGGCATGATATGCCCTTTCGTGCTGCCGATTCAAAACGGCCTTCTCCTTTACGTAGATCTCATTAGGTGGCTGCTCACCGTGAACCAAGCCGACATAGTTTCTCACCTTGCGTTTCAGGCAAACATCGGTCACCAGGCCGTTGCCGGTTTCCGGATCGATGCGGGGGAGATTGCCAGCATCCGGGTCGCCGTTGGGGTTGCCGTCTTTCACATCAAAAAACAGCACGAATTCATAACGGTTTTTAATTGCTTCACCCATGATCATTCTCCTTTACCCTCTTCTTTGTTTGATTTGAAGAAATCCTGCCTCTGGTGGTAATAACCCACCGCGAAACGTCCTTGGTCCTCAAGGGAGAGCGTTGCCGGAATACCAACGGCCGGAACCTTCCCCATAATCTCGCCCATGAGTTTTTCTAGCCAGACCGTGCTTTTGCCGGAATTTCTGATCTTGGCCAGATGGTGGACGGCCAACTCCTGCAATCGCTTAAAAATCACCAACGGGCTGCTGGTCGCAGCGCTGAAATAAGTATCGCGGATGGTTTTGTTGAGACTGGTATTTGCCTGTTCTTGGATACGTTCCAGCACAGCGAACATCCGGCCGAGTACGTAACCGATGTTCTCATTTTTAGTATCCAGCATTTCTCCGACCTCCTTTGTAGTTGTTCCTCTCAACCTGGATTCTCGAACCAGAAAACCTTTGATGATAGCGGCCCGGGCGCGGGTTATCCGCTGCTCTGCCTTGAACCGCCGAACCGCCCCGGAAAGAAGCGTCCGGGGGTAACTTGCACCAACGAGCACAGCACGGGCAATTTCGCCTCCGAGATTGGGAGGGATATTGTCGGCCTTACCTTCCGTTGCTGTAGCGACAAGCAGTTGAAATAGCGATATGTATTCCCGGTCACGTGGCGACCGGACTATCTCAATATCCTCAAAATGACGAGCGATCTTTTCTTTCAGATCGCGGACATTGCCCTCGTACCAGAAACGAACGGCAATGCGGGAGGCGTTAGGAGCAAGACCGAGGACATAAAATGGTGTATTATCTTCCGGCGGCAACACGCCGGACCTCACAGCTGAAAGGAGTGAACGAATTCTGCCGTAATCAGGCTCTTCCCCTTTCTGCGGCTCACCAAGAAACGCGGAAAAATCGTGTTCAAAGGGGTGAGCCTCGTCAGCCCAGAAGACTGTGCTGGCATCACCTACCTGGATACGCTGCCGGGAACCCTTGGCCAGCAAGGTATTCAGCGCCGTAGTGTAGGCAAATGTTGTGGTGTGCCCGATCGGGGCATTTAAGCCTTGTTTTTTGCCAAATGACCGAAAGGAATCAAGATTGAAAGACACGATGTTGGCCCCTGAGGATTGAGCCCCCCATACCCCTTTTATTGAGGGGTGGAGCTCAGCAGACTGTTCCACCTGTCCAGAAACCGCGCATACTTGACCGACACCGTTCGCAGCGCCATCTCTCTCACGTATGCGCTTTACCACCTCGGGACTTTGGGCTACCAAATGGTTGTCACCCTCAAGAATGAATGTGAGGTTGGCCTTAGTCTCTTCGATTTCAGGCCAATATTCATGGGCAAACACCTTCGTAAAATCTTTTTCTATTAGAAATTTCTTAACGGCCATGATCCCTGTGTCCACGCCGTCGACTGGAAAGGTTTCCTCAATTCTTTTTGTAAACTGCGAGAATGATTCCGCCGCACGCTCAAGATCTTTTGCTGAACCACTCTTTGACACACCGAACAGATACTGAGGATTATCCCACAGCAGGTTGGCCTTGATCCCGTAAGTTTTTTTCTCGCCATGAGGAACGACAAACTCCCTGGCCGTTTTCTTTTTCCCCTCGCCGGTTCGTGTATCGCGAATATTGACCAACCTTCCGTCTTTGCCGAGAACAAGCAAAAATGGGATAGCTTTTTTTTCAAATCCCGGTGGCGCCACGTCGCAGTTCGGATCATTCAGCATCCGCTCGTAATAGTCCGCCAATGCCTTGATGATCATGACCGCACCTCCACATTGCGGAGATCAATACAGCCATTTTCCATTCTGGCGTGGAAAAACTGGGGCATGGGCTCCTTGCCGAAGAAATCTAGATCATAGAGCATCCAGCCCAGGTCGCGGCTTTCGGCTATCGGTTCCGGCGGTTTGGCATCGCGGGGCAGGAACTCGAAATCCACGGGGAACTCGCGACAGCCGAAATAGGGCCGGTGAAAACACTGGCCGTTCGAGGCCCGGCGGATGAACATCTGCTCGAACTTGGTCACATTGTCCTCCGGGCCTGCTTTGTCGGTCAGTTCGAATAGGGCGTGGATGACATAATCAACCTCTCGCAGGAAAAGGCTGGCCCGTTGCTGGCGCTCCTTCTCAACATACATTCCGAGCTGACCACGCCCCTGCGTCATGGCGGCGGTCACATTGCGGGCCGGAATTACCGCGCCCACCTCGTTGCGCCGTACGGATTCCCATCGCACCGGCTTCAAAACATCGACCTGAAGTATCTTCCAGGCGATGGCCGGCTTCCAGAGTATTGCCTCCAGGATGCCCCGGGCCGCCGACGGGGTGATCACGTCATAGGAAACCCGCTCCACCTTCATCTCCGGCCGGGTGAAACAGGCGTTGGCGCCGCTCACCCGCAGACGAAAAGGGCTACTTCTTTCCATACAACACCTCCATTTCAACAAATTGTTTTCTCCGGATTCACCGCAACCACCTCGTCAGGCGGGACAAAACCGTACATGTCCTCGTCGTATAGTATTTGATCAAGCATGTACAGGCCGGGATAGCCCGACTCTCGGATATACCCCTGGCCTACCAGATCGCCGAACAATCTTTGAGGCACACCGACACCATAGCGGCCAAGTTGCCGAAGAATAGTGCGCTGGCTCCACGATTCACTGGTCAGGCGCCCGAGAAGACGCACCGCGTCGCCATAGGGAACCAGTACGGTCTCCTGCCAGTCATCTTCGATCAGTCCAAAACGCTCGGCGACTGTGCGGAAATAAAAATTCATCCCCCTTCCACTCACCAATTTCATAATCTGGTTTTTGTCCAAAGCATCTTCTCCAAGCTGCCAGAAACGTTGGCGAAAATATCTTTCATAGTTTCCAGGTGAGAGCAAGGTTTGGAGTTGTCCAGCCAGCATTTCCGAGGTGATGACGGCAGCCTGTCGCACATAACAGGGCTGCTTCGTCGGCACGAAAATAACGGTGCGACCTTGAATCTTTTTTCCCCCTTCCTCAAGCCTCCCTTCCCGGTTGCAACGGCCGGCCGCCTGGGCGATGGAGTCAAGCCCGGCCAGGGCCCGATAGACCACCGGGAAATCGAGGTCCACTCCCGCCTCAATCAGCGAAGTGCTGACCACGGTTATCTTTTCTTTTTTTGCCTTAATTCTCGTTTTGATCTCTTCCAAAACCTTGAAACGATGGGCCGCGCACATATTGGTTGAAAGATGCAGGGTCGTCTCCTCCGGCATCAGGCGGGCAAGAGTGCGAGCGTCATCCCTGCGGTTGACTATACAAAGCACCGAGTTTTGTTCCGCCCGGATGGATTTGGCAAGTTCGGCAAGTTCGGTCGGAACCATCTCCCGGTTGTGCCGTACAATTTCAACCCGCTTCAATCGTTCTGCCAGTTCATTTGGATTTTCGACGATCTCACGCGGTGGTGTGTCAAAACCCTCCCGGAATTTGAAGTCAAACTCATCGGTCCGAGTCAGCACCGGCTGAGTGGCGGTGCATAAGAGCGGGGTCACCCGGTAATGGCGAAACAATTCCCGAATGGCAAAGACGACCGGCCGTAGATACTCATGGGGCAGGCACTGGGCCTCGTCGAAGATGACCACCGAGTTTGCAATATTGTGGAGTTTGCGGCAGCGACTGGTGCGGCAGGCAAAAAGGGATTCGAAGAATTGCACCGAGGTGGTGACGATGAGCGGCGCGTCCCAGTTTTCAGCGGCCAGTCGGCTACGAGCCGTTTCCCTGCTCTCGGCCGCTTCCGCGACATTGCTGTGGTGTTCCAGTACCGCATCTTCAAAACCGGGGATTTTACGAAACACATCGGCGGTCTGCTCAATGATGCTGGTATAGGGGATCACGTAAATGATCCGTTTTTTCTCGCGGCGTTCCGCATGGCGCAGGGCAAAGGCAAGGGAGGCCAAGGTCTTACCGCCTCCGGTGGGAACGGAAAGAGAAAATACCGCCGGCATCTCCTCGGCGACCTTCCTACACCTGGCCAGAACTTCAGCCCGGATTTTATTCACTGCTGTCGGAGCGGCCTTTCCGCACAAGCCATCCATATACCGGTCAAAGGCTTTAAGAAGTGTGCCGAGTTCCGGTTGTGTTTCCTTGCGTAAGCCAGCACGGCCTTTGTCCATGAATGCCTCGGTATCAATAAAGTCGGCATCAACCAGACAGGAAAACAGCATGCGGATGAAAAATGCGGGGTCGGCACCGGACTGAAGAGGTTTTGGTGGCTGGGGAAGACTTTGCCCGATAATTGCCTCGGACACATTATTGAGTATTTCTTGTGAGCGACCGGGATCGACCATCTTCGGCATCAGGGCCTTGGCCCCGACATGATCGCTGGCAAAATCGGTCAATCCGGCATGGTGCCCCATGATAAGCCAAGACAGCACTTGGTCGGCACCCTTCCACCCCTTGAGACTTGCAAGATGTCCTCCCGCCTCGGAATGGACAACCCGGCCTAGTTGCGTTTCAATATGGCATTCCACGCCGTTTGCATCATACAATTTCTTTTGAAAGGCCTTGGAATATTTGCCAAGATCATGCCAGTATCCAGCGAGCCGAGCCCATTCATCGCCTCCAAACGGCGCGGCAAATTTTCCCGCCATTTCCGCAACATTTCGTAAATGTTCTTCCAACGGCTGCCATCTTTCCGGCGGCTCCCCTTCAAGGCTGTGAGCATAAAATTTCATATCATGCCCCCCGCAATTCCAAGGCTTCGTAAAGATGAATCGTGCCGTTATCCTCGCTCATGCCCGCCATCCTCCTTGCTCCATCACCACCTCTACCTCCATCATCTCCCAAGGCAGCGCATCGCGATCCACCGCGGCAATCACCGCCATAAACTTCTGCCCCCATCCATGAGCCCGGCCGGAATCTCGTTCAGCCGCCAGGGCAGATAGCCGAGCTTGTCGCCGTTGACGGCATGAACCGCGATGGCCAGCGGGTCATGGGGATTTTCCGGCTCCCGTTTGAGGACGAGCGCCTGTCTTTCTTTGAGCCTTGGCAGCAAAGTCGCCCACTGGTGATACCTGAATCCGGCGACATAGCACCGACAAAGAGCAACCGGGGCCGGCGGGGCAGCCACCCTCTTTCCACCCAACAGCAACGACCCGGCCGTGTAAGCCAGCAGCCCGAGAAACCATCGTCTGTTTATGTTTCCTCCCTATCTGCTCTTTCAACCGATGCCGGGCGCCGGCCGGGCCCGGCTACCTCGGCCAGGGTCACGGCCATATCCTCCATCGCAAACCACCATTCGCCGGCGTGGCGGAGGTGCCGCATCCGGCCCCCTTCGAAATCTTCCGACAATATCGCCAGGGGTCTTGCGCCCCGCACCTCCTTATCCTTCCCCCCACATCCTTTCATCATTGCACAACACTCTCATCCCGTCTCGGTCAAAACCCGATTTTTCGCTTGGATTTTTCGTCTTCGGCAAGCAGTTGCCGGCAAGTTTAAAGGTCATCACAATTTGTGATTACCTCGTCCCGTTCTTCTCAGTCCTCATCCTGCATCATCCGTTCGAAAAGATAGATCCGCCACGGGTGCCGCTTGCCGGGGGCGGTTCTGATCCTGGCGGTTCTGGCCCTGCCGTCCGGGCGCAGGTACTGCAAAACAATCTCCCAGGCCGGGTCATATTGCTCGATCATCCGGGCCGTATCGGGATCAGGTTGGCCCGGCTCGTAAACCGCATAGCCCAGATCGACCTGGTCGTAGAGAATGTCATCGTTCAGACCGTGGCGATCCAGCAGGACCACGCCCCGGCCGTTTTCCCTGTGCTTTGCAAAGGCGAACAGGGCGAGCTGTTCCCAGCTGGCTTCGAGAATGCGCTCAAAATCCTCGTCCGTTATGCTGCGGGGCGGTCCGGTTTTTGGCAACATCGGCAAGGCTCACATGGTTTGCAGATAAAAAAGCAAGATGTGGGTTTTCCACTGTTTTTTTTACTCTACCTTACCTCATACCACACCATCTCGGACAAATAGTGTCCCAGGTGCGCTATTTTTTGCGGTTGCTCCATTTTTTTTATCATGCGGCTGATAATTTGTACATTTTACTGCGTGAAAAAATCTGCTCCGGGCAAGTTGTCGGGAATTCCTGCTTAGGGGAAATGAACCACAGGCTCGCACAAGCTCCGCTGACGCCTTGATTCAAGCCGTTGGACTTGTCCGGCGCTGGCGCCAGCGGAGGTGGAAGGGGGTTCAACGGCGCCAGGGGGCGAAGACCTCGTCGGCGACCGGGGCCGTGGTCAGTTCGATGATCTTGCCGTCCCTTTGTTCGGCCTGAACCACGGCCTGGCCGCGATCGCGGACCGACTTGCCGGCGTAGCGCATGACCAGGGCCGCGGCCCAAAGTAAATCGGCCGGAATCCCGGCTTGGCCGGCAGGCGCTTGCTCGGTTGCCGGGGTGGAGGGCGCACCGGCTATGGCCGGGCCAGCCGATTCCCGGGGCGGGCGGAGAATGGCCAGGGGGCCGGGGTGATCGCGCAGATTAAGGAGCCAGTCGCCGGGCCGGCGGCGGGCCAGCAGGCGGTCGTTGCCCGCTTCGTCGCGGCCCAGGGCCAGAATCGAGCCACCGGGCAGTTTGAAGGCCCGGCCGCCGAGCAGCAGCAGGACATCGTCGGCCCGCACCGGCTGGCCCAAGACGGCGGCTTCCTGGTAATGGTCGCGGATCCGCGCGGCCAGGTTGGGATCGGTGAGGACGCAGCCGCCGCCGGGAGCTTCGTAATCGCTGATCCCCAAACGGGCGGCCAGGGCGATCTGGGGGCTGCGGTTGCGGCCCCGGAAGTCGAGGAGTTTTTCCCGGTCGATCAACCCTTCCCGTTCCGGTTTGGTGGGGGGCAGGTGGCGGGCGCAAAGGGGGCGCAGCAGCAGGTCGGCGCAACCGCTGTCCCGCTCGATCACCCGCAGAGTATCCCGGCGCTGGGACATGGGCCGCTGGCCCAGCACCTCGCCGGAGACGAGAAAGGACGCCCCCAGTTCCGGCAGCATCCGCCGGGCCTCGGTCATCAGCATGATCTTGCAATCGACGCAGGGGTTGAAATTCTTGCCGTAACCGTGGGCCGGGCGGGCCAGCATTTTCAGGTAGGGCTCGCTCAGATCCCGCAGCATCACCTCGATGCCGTACTTGCGCCGGATCGTTTGCCGGTAGCCCTCGGGATCGTTGAGCAAGTCGGCCCCGAAAAAAGGGGTGACGAATTTTACCGCCAACACCCGAATCTGCTGTTCCATTACCACCCGGCAGGCCAAAGTGCTGTCCAGGCCCCCGGAATACAAGGCCAGGGCGGTGGTCATGCTTTCTCCTTGGAGTTCAGTGGTTCAGGCGGCGGGGCGGTTGCGGCCAAGCAGTTCCGCCGCGTAAGCCATGGTTTTGGGGGTGATCGCATCGCCGGAGAGCATCCGGGCCAGTTCGGCCGGCCGCTGCTCCGACGCCAGTTGGGTCACTTCGGTGATGGTCCGCTCCCCGCGCCGGCGCTTGCCGACCACGTAATGATCATCGGCCCCGGCGGCGATCTGGGGCAGATGGGTGATGCAAAGAACCTGGTGATGGCTGGCCAGCTCACGGATCTTGCGGGCCACCGATTCGGCGGTCTTGCCGCTGATCCCGGCATCGACCTCATCGAAAATCACGCTCTCCACTCGGTCCTGGCGAGCCAGAATGCATTTCAGGGCCAGCATCAGCCGGGAAAGCTCGCCGCCGGAAGCCACTTTGGCCACCGGCTTGAGGGGTTCGCCGGGATTGGCGGAAAAGACGAATTCGGGCCGGTCCCAGCCCAGACGGGTCAGGCCGGACATCTCGCCGGCGGGCAGGTCCACCGCGAAACGGGCCTGTTCCAGGGCCAGGGAACCGAGTTCGGCTCCCACCCGGCGGGCGAACTCTTCGGCCACCCGGCCCCGGGCCGCGGAAAGAGCGGCGGCGGTGGTCCGGACTTCCTCTTCCTGTTGCGCCGCCGCCTGTTCCAATTGGGCCAGGGCGGCATCCAGGTTTTCCAGGTTTTCCAGCTCGCGGCCGGCCTCCTCGGCAAAGCGCAGCACATCCTCCAGGGTCGGACCATACTTGCGCTTGAGGCGCTGGAGCAGATCGATGCGGGCGGTAACCTGGTCGAGCCGGGCCGGATCGCTGGCCAGGTTGTCCAGGTAGCGGGAGATTTCCAGTTGTGCCTCTTCGAGGATGAAGGATGCCCCGGCCACTTCCTCGGCCAGCTTGGCGACCCCGTCATCCCGGGCCGCCATTTCTTCCAGGTTCTTGCGCACCTTAGTCAGCGGGGGGTTGATCTTCTCGATCAGGGCGGCATAGCTGCCCCGCCCCAGGTCGATGAGGCTGTCGGCCGCCTTGAGCCGGTCCCTTTCGCCAACCAGGCGTTCATCCTCGCCCGGTTCCGGGGCGATATCGGCGATCTCCCGGCACTGGAAGGTAAGAAAGTCGCGGCGCTGCTCTTTGTCCCGCTCCTGGCCCCGCAGTTCGGCCAGGCGGGTCCGGGTCGCCTGCCAGCGGTCATAAAGGGCGGCGAACCGGCGCCGCTGTTCCAGCAGGCCGCCGGCGGAGTCGATGCATTCGAGATGATAGCGGGCCTGGAGCAGTTGCTGGTGGTCGTGTTGGCTGGCCACGCTGAGCAGGTGTTCGACAATGCCGCCGGCGATGGCGGCGGTGGCCATGGACCCGTTGAGGTAAAAACGGCTCTTGCCTTTGGTGCTGATGATCCTCTTGACGATCAGTTCGGCGCCGGCGCGGTCGCCGGTCTCCCCGCCGGCCTCAAGGTCGGGGCCGAGGCCGGCGGCGGTCAGCATCTTGAGCAACTCGCCATGGCCGGGATCGAATTCAAACAGGGCTTCCACCGTGGCCTGCTCGGCCCCGTTGCGAACCCAGTCCGCCGAGGCCTTGCCTCCGGCGAGGAGATGGATGGCCTGGAGAATAATCGACTTGCCCGCTCCGGTTTCACCGGTAAACACCGCCAGGCCGGGACCCGGCGCCAGCCGCAGTTCCTCGATCAGGGCCAGGTTGTTGATCCAGAGTTCCTTCAGCATGGGGCCACAATACCGTATCTTTCCGGAATTGCAATAAAAGCTGATAAGTTATGGCGTTTTGCCATCCTCGTCGTTATCATATCAGGGAAACGCAACTTTTTCGCCCTGGCGGTGTCTTTAAAAGAATAAACTGCCTAATAAATTGTCGACGTTGCAAAATGCCGCGACGACGACGGGGCACACTTCGTAACTTGTCGTTTTGCCATCGCCGATCAATGCGTGTTGGTACTTTTTGCGAAGTTGCCATAAATTAATGGCGTCCGCCCCCAAACCAACCGGCCATTATTTCACAATGAAGATTTTTACCTCGACGCCCCGGCGTCTGCTTACCTGGACCACCATCGCCCTTTTTCTCTTCACCGGCCTGCTCGGGGCCGGCCCGGCCCGGGCCCTGACGGTGCAGGAGGAAAGGGAGTTGGGCGAACGGCTGCTCACCCTGATCCGGGCCCAGTTCAAGCTCATCGACGAGCCCGATGTCAGCAGCTATATCCGGGGGATGGGGCGGGACGTTCTCAGCGTGGCCGGCCCCCAGCCCTTCGATTACGATTTCTTTGTCATCGACAACCGGGAATTCAACGCCTTTGCCGCTCCTTCCGGCCTGATTTTCTTTCATTCCGGTTTGATTGAAGCCACCGAAAGCGAAGGCGAACTGCTCAGTGTAATGGCCCACGAAGTCGGCCATGCCTACAGCCGCCACTATGCCGACCGGCTGGCCAAAACCCAGCGGGTCAATCTCGGCACCACCGCCCTGGCCCTGGCCGCGATGATTCTGGGCGGCGGCGGCGCCGTGGGCGAGGCGGTGGTGGCCGGTTCCATGGCCGGCGGCGCCACCCTGGGCCTGCAGTTCAGCCGCCAGGATGAAGAGGAAGCCGACCGCCTGGCCTTTCGCTGGATGCAGGAACTGGAGCGCGATCCGGCCGAAATGCTCGGAATGCTCCGTAAAATGCGCAATATCAGCCGGTTCCGCCGAGCCCAACTGCCGGCCTATCTCCTCACCCACCCCGAACCGGAACGCCGGTTGGCCTACATCGAAGATCGGCTCCACATGGATCGCCTGCCGACCCGGGTCCAACCCCGCCAGGGCGACGAGGATTTTGATTTTGAATTCCACCGGATCCGGCAGCGGATTATAGCCCTGACCCGCTCCCCCCAGGACCTGCTGCCGGCCCTGCGGCATCGCTTGCGGGACGGCGAGGAAGCGCCGGAAAATTTCATGGCCCGCTTCGGCCTCTCCCAGGTTTACCTGGCCGAACGGCAGTACGATAAAGCCTTGGATGAACTCCACCAGGTGATCGCCCGCTTCCCCGACCAGGCCATCCTCCAGGCCGACCTCGCCATCATTCTTTTCGAGGCCGGCAAACAGCAGGAGGCCCTGAACCAGATGGCCGCGGCCCTGGAACGGGATCCGGACAACCCCTATATTCTCTTTAACCAGGCCCAGATCCTTCAGCAGGTGGGCCAGCTCCGCTCCGCCCGCCCCATTTACGAGCGCCTGTTGGAGCTGACCCCCGATCATGCCCGCCTCCATTTTCGTTATGGCCAGGTGCGCTCCAGCCTGGGAGAAACGGCGGCCGGCCACTATCATCTCGGTCTTTATCACTGGTACGCCGGCGACCCCCGGATGGCCCGCCACCACCTCAACGAAGCCATCAAGGCCGACCGGGAAGACGGCGCCATCCAGCACCAGGCGCGGGAACAACTGGCCACCATTGCCCGCCTGGAAAAATAGGGTACAATGGCCGCATTCACCGCCTCAGCGGCTCGTGGCCTGCCGGCGGCCGTGATTTGCGGCGGCCGCCCTTTCAACCGGACCGCCGGACCTTTCTAAATGACCAGTTCAGCACCAGCCAACCCTCAGCACCTCGATACTCCCCTGGCCGAAAGAATGCGGCCCGAGCGCCTGCAAGACTTTGTCGGCCAGCGCCACCTGCTGGCCGACGACAAGCTGCTGGCCGGCTTGGCTCGCCGAGGCTACCTGCCCTCCCTGCTGCTCTGGGGGCCACCCGGTTCGGGCAAAACCACCCTGGCCCGGATTCTGGCCAAGAACAGCGGGGCGGATTTTGTCTTTTTTTCGGCGGTGCTTTCGGGGGTCAAGGAGATTCGGGAAATCGTCGAGCGCAGCCGCCGGCTGCGAGCGGAAAGCGGCCGGGGCAGCGTTCTCTTCGTCGATGAAATTCACCGCTTCAACAAGAGCCAGCAGGACGCCTTCCTGCCCCACGTCGAGTCCGGCTTGATCACCCTGATCGGGGCCACCACCGAAAACCCCTCCTTCCATGTCATCGCCCCGCTGCTCTCGCGCTGCCGGGTCATCGTTCTCAATCCTCTGGAGCCCGAGGATCTGAGCCGGATTCTGGACCGGGCCCTCCATGACCGCCAACGGGGCCTGGGCGCCTTGAACCTGGCCATCAGCCCCGAGGCCGCCGCCCACCTGGTCAAGATCGCCGACGGGGATGCCCGCAACCTGCTGGGCAGCCTGGAAATCGCCGCCGCCCTGACCCTGGAACAGCGGGAGTCCGCCGCCAAGAAGCTCGATAAAGACCAGGAAGAGGAACCCGCCGCCCCGGCCCGGATTGAACTGGCCACGGTGGAAGAAGCGATTCAGCGCCGGAGCCTGCGCTACGACGCCGACGGCGAAGAGCATTACAACCTGATTTCCGCCCTCCACAAGAGTCTGCGGGACAGCGATCCCGACGGGGCCCTTTACTGGCTGGGCCGGATGCTGGCCGCCGGCGAGGAACCGCTCTATGTCGCCCGGCGCCTGATCCGCTTCGCCTCGGAGGATATCGGCAACGCCGACCCCAAGGCCCTGGGAATTACTCTGGAGGCCCGGGAATGCTACCACCTGCTGGGCAGTCCGGAAGGAGATCTGGCCCTGGCCCAGGCGGTGATCTACCTGGCCACCGCCCCCAAGAGCAACGCGGTTTACGCCGCTTACAACCAGGTGCTGGCTACCATCAAGCGCAGCGGCAGCCTGCCCGTCCCCTTGCACCTGCGCAACGCCCCCACCAAGCTGATGCGGGAGCTGGACTACGGCAAGGATTACCAGTACGCCCATGATGACCGCTTGGGCCTGGTGGACCAGCAGCACCTGCCGGACCAGTTGGCGGGCACCCGCTTCTACCACCCCACCAATCGCGGCTACGAGGCTTTGGTCAAGGAACGGCTGGAAAAGTGGCGCAAGATTCTGGCCCAGCGGCGGCAAGAGCAGGCCGTGGCGGCGGTTCCGGCCGGCAACCGCAAAAAAT
>NZ_JBIPKI010000048.1:0-17713 GCF_044068515.1 Desulfurivibrio nitratireducens | reverse complement strand
CGGCTCACATAGCGCTGCTATAGTTTGCCGGCCTGCTTGGCCAAATCTGGGGTACTGCTGATCGTTTACCTTTACCGTTATACGTTAATATGCAGGGGTGGTCTTAAACATTATGCATTGTTCCAAGTGTGGGGAGTCGCTTGGGCGCCCTAGAAATCCGGTGCCCACCGTGGATATTATTATTGAGTTGGCGGGGGGAATCGTGCTGATCCAGCGCAAAAATCCGCCGCCGGGCTGGGCTCTGCCGGGAGGCTTCGTCGATTACGGCGAAAGCCTGGAGGAGGCCGCCGTTCGGGAGGCCCGCGAGGAGACCGGGCTGGAGATCCGCCTGCTGCGCCAGTTCCACACTTATTCAGACCCCGGCCGGGACCCCCGGCTGCATACCATCAGCACGGTGTTCGTCGCCAGCGCCCAAGGCGAGCCCAAGGCCGGTGACGATGCCGCCCGGGCGGCCGTTTTCACCCGCGCCGACCTGCCGCCCCTGGCCTTTGACCACGCCGCCATTCTCGCTGATTATTTCCGCCAGAAGGATATTGACTAAGCCTGATGGTCATGGTTTAAGAGGCAAGATCATGGGGCTGTAGCTCAGATGGGAGAGCGACGCGTTCGCAATGCGTAGGTCAGGGGTTCGATCCCCCTCAGCTCCACCAGTCGATAATCCGGCCAGGTCCGGTGAATCACACCAAACCCGCTTCCCGCAAAGGAAGGCGGGTTTTTTTATTGCCAGCCAGAGCCAAGAAAAAATTTTGCCAGCCAGGCGGGCGGGGGCAAGTATAGAGAAACCAAGGCATGAGCCATAGCGATCTCACCCGACTTAGGCCCCTGGGGCGGAAACCCTGATCGATAGCGCAATGCTTAACGAAATGCCGGGACCGCAACGGGAAGATCAAAACCGGGCCGGGACAACAGGAAAAATCAAGGGATGTTTGGTCGGTTTGGTGGAGTGATGGGTTGTTCGAGGGGGGAGTTTTCAGGGACATCGGCGCGTTGCTGCTGTTTCTCGAGCTTTTGCAGCCTTTTTGCTTCTTTCTTTTTTTTCTTCGCCAACTCTTTCTGGCGTTTTTCGAATGAATAATTGGTCCTGGCCAAGAATCTCTCCTTCCGGATCTGCCGGGGCTGGCGGACAAAAGCGCCGCGTTGGCAAAAAAAAGACCCCGCTTAACGCGGGGTCTTTGTTGTGGTCGTGATCAGTATTTACTTCTGAACAACGTTGGAAGCAGCCGGACCCTTGGGGCCATCGACGATGTCAAACGTTACGCGACCGCCTTCCTGCAAGGACTTGAAGCCATCGGCCTGAATTGCGCTGTGGTGAACAAAAACATCGCTGCCCCCATCCTGCTCAATAAAACCAAAGCCCTTTGCATCGTTAAACCATTTTACCGTACCTTCAGCCATCTTGTAATACTCCTTTGTGCGGGTTTCCTCAGGAAACCTCTTAATGAATAGACTGAACCATCAACCTCTGATAGTCCAAAACAGATAATACTCGGCGGCAGGTTTTTATACAAGGAATAATGATGTTTTTATTATTTAGTAACCGGCCCGGGCGAAAATTGCCGCTGTCAGTCGAGCCCGCCCAGGTAGTTGAAGGCGGACAGGCCCGAGCGGCGGCGGCCCTTGCCCGCTTGGCGCAGGAGGGGCGGCAACTCGTGCCGGCCGATTTTCTGCCAGCGCAGATCAATCACCCCGTAAGCCAGGCCGCTGGCGGCCAGCTCTTCGCTATAAGGCAGCAGGGAAAAAGGCCGCTCGGCCAGAGCCAGAGTCTGGCCGAAATCCCGGGCCAGCACAAAACCTTCCCCCCGCGGACTGAACAGGGGAACCTGGTAACGGAAATGGACCGAATCCAGGCGAGAGGTAAAAAGCGGCGGCCGGCCGTAAATGGTCAGGCCCAAAGGACCGCGCCGGGCGCTGGCCAACAGAGCCAGGCTTTGCCGATCGGTCTCGATCGCCGCCTGGACGGCGACAAGGCCGAACCGGCGGCAGTTTTCCCGGGCCAGGCTGTTGAGGATATTGAGGGTGTAATCGCCATAAAGGGTCAACCCGGAGCGCGACGACCGGCCCTTGTCCCGTAAGCCGCGGTGAGGGGCGCGGTTGCTTGCGCCACTCTCGGCGGCGGTGAAGAGCAGCAACTGGCCCAAGTGACCGATTTGCCAGGCGTGGCAGCCCTGAGCGCGCAATTCGGCAATCTTCTCCCGGTAGAAAGCCAGATCCTGCTCCAGGATGATCGGCGGCAAGGCCCAGATCAAGCGATCCGCCAATCTGCGCCAGAGTCTGCCGGCGGCAGCAAACCGGGGCCAGCTTTCCGGGGTCAGCGGCAAAACGACCTGCATAACTTCCGGCGGCAGGCGCTGCGACAATAGCCGAGGATCGTCAAGTCGGAGCCAAAGCGGTAAATTGCGGCCCTCTGCCCTGGCCGGCTCGACCGTCTTCCCCTCGGAACGGGGCCGCCGGGCAGATTTGGACCGCCCTCCCCCGTCCCCGCCCCGATCCCCGGCAACTGCCACCGGACCAAGGAAAGTCATGATTTCCCGCCGCAGCGGTTGTTTTTCCAGGGCAGCGGCCCGGCGCCGGGACGCTTCCGCGACCACCAGCTGCCGCCGCTTTTCGCCCCGGCGGCCGGCCAGATCCACCTTGTAAAGGCTGTCGCCGGTCCGCGCCGCGGCGGGCAGCAGAATTTCCACATCGCCGCCGGCCGGGATTGTCTCCCCGGCCAGGGCAGCTCCGGCCGGAGGCCCCGATCCCCGCCCTCCCCGCTGGGTTGATCGCTGCCCCTTGAGGGCCCGGATTTCCTTGGCCGTAAAGGCCAGGCGGTCCCCGCTGGGTTCGCTGTGGAGC
This sequence comes from Desulfurivibrio nitratireducens, assembly GCF_044068515.1. NCBI lineage: Bacteria > Pseudomonadati > Thermodesulfobacteriota > Desulfobulbia > Desulfobulbales > Desulfobulbaceae > Desulfurivibrio > Desulfurivibrio nitratireducens. The sequence continues at coordinate 14,878 of NZ_JBIPKI010000048.1, read as the reverse complement.
CGTAAGCGATCTCCTTTGCGCAGGGGATGGCGCAGGGTTATGACCCCCCACTGATCTCGGCCGGCCCGGATCTTGCCGAGAAAAAGGCCGATGTTGCCCGAATGGCCGGGGGAAACCAGTTCCTTGAAAGGCCGTTGCAGGAAACCGGAGCCGGTCCGGCGCCCCAGGGCCTCGGCCAACAGGGCCCGACCTTCGCCCAGGGCCGCGGCCCAGCGGGGGGAAGGGGCCGCCGCCGAGCGATCCTCGTCAACGGCGCCGGACCCGCCCGCCCCGGCCAGACCTTCCATGGCATCTATCACCAGGCGATAAGCCCGGATCACCCGGTCGACATAGAGCGCGCTGCGCATCCGGCCTTCAATCTTAACCGACCCCACCCCCGCCCGCCGCAAGTCCGGCAGCAACTCCAAGGCCTCGAGATCGTTCATCGAAAAGAGATAAGCGCTTTTGTCGGTTCCGGCTTTGGCGCGCCAGCGATAGGCGCGCCGGCAGGGTTGAACGCAGCGGCCCCGCAGGCCGCTCTTGCCGCCCAGGTAACTGCTGAAAAGGCAAAGCCCGGAATAGCTGAAACACATGGCCCCGTGGACAAAAACCTCCAGTTCCACCACGGTTTCCCGGCGGATGGCGGCGATCTCCGCCAGGGTCAATTCCCGGGCCAGAACCACCCGGGCAAAACCCATGGCGGCGAATTGCCGCACCGCCAGGTTGTTGTGCGCCCCCAGCAGGGTGCTGGCGTGCAAGCGCAGCTTAGGAAAAAAACGGCGGCAGAGTTCGTAAAGGCCCAGATCCTGGATGATCAGGGCGTCAACCCCCAAACCGGCCAGCAGTTCGACGGTGGCGGCGGCCCGAACCAGCTCGTCTTCCTTGAGCAGGCTGTTCATCGCCGCATAGACCCGTACCTCGCGCTCGTGGGCGTATGCGATCATCGCCGCCAGCTCGGCCGGGGTGAAGTCCCGGGCCAAAGCCCGGGCGTTGGCGGCCGGCGCCCCGATGTAGACGGCATCGGCCCCGGCGTCCACCGCCGCGGTAAATGTTTCCAGGCTGCCGACCGGGGCCAGCAATTCCAGCAACGAAGGCTTCATATCAAACAACCAGCAGAGGTGAATGGCACAGGCTTCAGCAGCCCGGGCAAAGGGGGCCAGGGATAAATTTGGCGCGGGTTTAAAGAGGGGCCTGGCGGTACCGGTGATCGGCACCGCTCCGGAGTGCTGGTCCGGCGGCCGGATCAGCCTTCATCGGCTGACAAGGGGAGAACGAAGTAGAAATTGTTGCCCATCGCGGTTCTTTCGTAGCCCACCACCCCACCGTGGATTTCCACCACCTGCTTGATGAAGGCCAAGCCGTGGCCGGTACCGGGCTTATCCTTGCTCGCCTCGCCGCGGAATCCATCCCGGTAGAGCATTTGGGCCTCTTCCTCGCTCAGATGCTTGCCGGTGGTGAAAACGTTGAACTTGACCCCGTCCCGGGAGGGGCCAAAATAGTTGGCCAGGTACTCCCGCCCGTAAGCCATGATCTTGACCGGCTCACCGGAGCCGTCCCGCACCGGCATGGTATATTTGACCGCATTGGAAAAGAGATTGGCATATACCTGGGAGAGCAGACCCACATCCACCCGCAGGGGAATTTCCTCGTCGGCCATGTCGGCCGGCTGGGCGATCCTGATCCCGTGCTTGACCAGACGGTGACCGTAATGATCGAGCTGGGGGGCGATGACCTCCTTTTCGATGGAGCAGGTCCGGGGCCGGATCACCAGGTGACCCTTGCGGAAATGATCGCGCCGGAAAAGGCTTTCCAGGAAGAGGCTGTAATTGTTGTAGTGTTCCAGCATCTCCCGGTGGTTGGCGGCCAGATCATCGTAAAGCGCTTCCAGCCGTTCCTGGATGCGGCCGCAAGCCGTATCGTCACAGCCATTGGTTCCGGCCTGGCGCATCCGGGAAAATTCCCGGCTGACCTCTTCCAGTTCATTGAGCCGGCGGCGCAACTTGTTGAAGAGGTGGCGGAAATACATATTGGGGGTGATGACATTATGCTCGATGTCCATCACCAGGTTGTTGATGAACTTGAGGTGGCGGATGTTCTGCTGGGCGATCAGCCGGTTATGCAGGTTATAGCCGATGCGGTTGGCGTATTTGCGCAGGAAGAAGCGATTGGCCTTATCCAGGCCGGCCCCCCCGGGAATTTCCAGTATGCCCAGCACCAGATCGGTCAGGCGGCGGGGCTCACTGCCCTCCTGGCCGCTGGGCTTGCGCTGGATCGGCACCAGCAGGGATTTTTGGAAAATGGCAGTGCGGCAACTCAGGTGCATTTTCTGCGGAGCCGGCAACGGCGGCACGACCAGACCGGTTTCGCTGTCGCAGACCAGGGAAAGAACGTCCCGGCGTTCATTGAGGAGGTGAAGCCGGGCGGCCAGACCGAGAAAAATCAGCGGCACGGCGACACAGACCCGGTAAAAATCCTCCATGGTGTCGTATTCCTGGGCCAGATCGAAAAAAGTGCGCAAGACTGCGTTCTGGGCTTCGGAAAAATTGTAGCGCCGATAACTGCGCTCTTTTTCCCGAACCCGTTGCAACACCCTTTCCAGGGCCTGCTTCTCTTCCTCTACGGATAAAGTCATCCCTGTTGGACCAGCACCACTTCATCGGAACCGTCATGTTCCCGCAACAGGACATGGACATGTTCGCCCAGCCCAACCTGGACATCCAGCCCGATGTAATCCGCCTGGATGGGTAATTCCCGCCCGCCCCGGTCCACCAGGGCCGCCAGTTGAATGCAGCGGGGCCGGCCCAGGTCCATGATGGCGTCGAGCGCCGCCCGGATAGTCCGACCGGTATAAACCACGTCATCCACCAGAACCACCACCTTGTCCTGCAGGGAAAAATCAATGGAGGTCTTCTTGACCACCGGATTCTGCGAAGCCAGACTCCAGTCGTCACGGTAAAGGGTGATATCGAGGCTGCCGGCCGGCAGGCTGATGCCGAACTGCTCCTGGATCAACTGCTGGATGCGGCGGGCCAGGTAGACGCCGCCGGTATAAATACCGATGATCGCCAGGTTTTCCACCCCATGATTGTGCTCGACAATCTGCAGAGCCATCCGGGTCAGGGAACGATCAATATCATCGCCATTCATCAAGCGGGTTTTAACCTTCTGGGTCATATGTCACCTCATCCGGCCGGTTCCGGCCGTTTTTTTATTTATACCATTTGGGGGGCGGTGATCGTAGTCGGCAAATTACAATCCCGCCGGGCGGCGCAATAGCTGATCAGGGCCAGAATGATGCCACTCCCCGTTGGGCCACCAGGTTGACCGCCTCGGGATAAGCCCGGCATTCGGCCGCGAAAACCTTGGCGGCGATATCCTCCGGGCTGTCGTTTTCGGCCAGCGGCACACAGTGCTGAACCACGATCGGGCCTTCATCATAGACCTCGTTGGCAAAGTGCACCGTACAGCCGCTGACCTTGACCCCCCGGGCATGGGCCGCCCGGTGCACCCGCATCCCGTACATTCCGGCCCCACAGAAGGAAGGGATCAGGGAGGGATGAATATTGAGCACCGAACGCCGCAAATGTTCCGGCGGGGTATAAAGTTTGAGAAAGCCGGCCAGCAACACCAGGTCCACCGGGTAATCGGCCAGGATCCGATTGATTTCCCCGCTGGCGGCGGCATGAAAAGCGGGATAGTCATAACGTCGGGCCTTTTCCAGCCCCAGGGCCGCGGCGGAGCTGGCGATCACCACCTGGATCCGGCCGGCCATCCGGCCCTCCTTGATGTGTTGGTGAAAGTTATCCAGGGTCCGGCCCGAGCCGGACAGCAGAACGGCCAGATTCATACAGCTTCTCCCGTAGCAGGTTTGATTCGCCAAATCGTAAATATTCAACAGCCGCGGCGAATCTTCAGGATTCAAGGGCCAGCAGGGCTATAGTGCTCGTGACGCCCTTTCACGCCATCACTCAGTCCCTTTATTGCAGGGCGGGATCACGGTCGACATCCACCTGTTTCAGCCAGGCGGTGATGGTGGTGTCATAGTTGCCGGTCAACTCAAAAACCTTTACCGCCAGGCGGAAGCGGGTCTTGAGGGTTGTATTGCCGTGTTCCTTGAGTTCGGCCAGAACCTGGGGGTAGTCGGCGGGGTCAACAATCACGGTGACATCCCGGAAATTCTTGGCCGAGGAGCGGAGCATGGTGGGGCCGCCGATATCGATATTCTCGATGGCCTTATCCAGAGTGCAGGCGGGATCGGCCACGGTCTTTTCAAAAGCGTAGAGATTGACGGCGACGATATCAATGGGCAAGAGGCCGTGTTCCCGCATCTGGCGGAGATGTTCGGGATTGTCCCGACGGGCCAGCAGGCCGCCGTGGACTTTGGGATGCAGGGTCTTGACCCGCCCGTCGAGCATCTCGGGAAAACCGGTAAAATCGGCCACGTCCTTGACCGGAATCCCGTGATCCCGCATTTTTTGGGCCGTGCCGCCGGTGGAAAGGATTTCAATCCCCAGTTGGGCCAACTCGCCGGCAAAACCTTCAATCCCGCTCTTGTCCGTCAGGCTGATCAACGCCCGTTCCGCTTTAGCCATCTTCAAATTCTCCCGTTTGGTTAATAATATTGTCAGCCGGTCCTGGCGGCCCGGCAGTCCGATTCGCAGTCTGCTAATTTACCACAGCGGCCCCGGCGAGCCCAGGGTAAATGCGGCCTCTTTCGGGGTTGGGGCAAAATCTTGCGCCCTGGTCGCGGCGGGCGGCAAGGTCGAAAAATCGGCAAAAGCGGGCCGGGTATTTTGCCAGCCGCCAAGAAAACGGAGGATCCCGCGCCCTTCAGGTTTCCTCCTGGCGCGTGAATTTTTTGATCAGGCGCCGATCCCGCTTGCCGGGGCGCCCGGCGGGGCGCAGCGGCCCGGCCTGGCGAAGCAGGCGGCGCTCCGCCTGGAGGTCTTGGCGGCGGGCCAGGCTGGCCGGATCTTCCTCGTACAATCGGGCCGCCGCCGGAGCGGAAAGCCGCCGGGCGCTCAACTCCCGAACCGTGACAATAAATTCCAGCCCCGCCTTGTGCACCACCAGCAGGTCCCCGGGCCCGATCAATCGGGCCGCCTTGACCCGGCCGCCGTTAACCTGGACCTTGCCGCCGTTGACCGCCTGGGCGGCCAGGCTCCGGGTTTTAAAGAAGCGCGCCGCCCAGAGCCACTTGTCGATTCTGATTTTCTCCCCGCCGGCATCATTCTCCATAACTATCCGGATTTAAACCACACCTGGAGTCCGTTTGCAACAACCTCAGCGGGGCCCGCCGCCGTTCCGGCCCGGCCCCCCCCCCGGCGCCCCGGTTCATCGCCGAGCAGGGCTATTGCTCGCCGGTGGCCACCCTTTTGCCCACCGGGGCCAGGTAAAGGGTGAATTCCTCTTCCCCGTCCAGGCCGATCAGTTCATCCATCGCCTGCTGGTCGTAGGCCCCAATCGCGCAGGTCCCGGCCTCGATGGCCTCGCAGGCCAGGTAAAGATTCTGGCAGACATGGCCCGCGTCCAGCAGCATGACTCGATGGGCGGTCAAGCCGTAGCGCCATTCGGTGCGATAGGGAATGCAGGACCAGACAAAAGTTACGGCGGCGGTCCCGACAAATGCCTGGCCGTAAGCGGCCCGGCCCAGAACCTCACCCATCTCCTCGATGTCGCGGATGTGCACCAGTTGGTTTTCGAAGGGCAGGAAACGGTAGAGACCCGGCGGAACCCCTTCCACGTTGCCGATGAAAAGGTAGGTTTCAAAACTGTGCCGGGATCCGGCCGAGGGGACGTTGCGCAGGGCCGTCCCCCGGCCGAGTACTTTGCGCACCCCCTGGGTGGCCCACAGCAGAAAGGCAAGCTCGGTCAGCCGCAGGGCCCGGGAGGAAAAATGGCGCCGGCTTTTGCGGCCGCCGATGGCCGCGGCCAGGTCGATCCGGCCGATCTGACCGGCCCACTCCTCCGGACCGGCCAGGCGAATCAGTCGGGCCCGGGGGTCGTGGGGTTTTTGCATCTTGGGCGCCGGTACGCCCCGATTCTGGTCGGTACGGGAAAAATCCACCTCCCCCCGCAGGGCATCGGTCATGAAACGACGATGGGCAAGGATCTGGTCTTTAATCATGGGTCCTCCATAAGGCTGCTCCGGCCGGTTTGTCACATTGCCGAACCGGCAATTACCTTGTTCCCGCCGGCTCTGCCTTCTTGTTATCGATGGCGGCTCCAGTTGCCCGGCCGGGGTTATTAGCCCTTAAGGCGGTCCAGCCGCAACCGTTGGCGTTCATCGAACAGGCGCCGTGCCCCCAGCCAGGTGGCCAGCAGGATCGCGAAACCGGTGCCGGCGGTGATCATGAACATGATCAGGATCTGGTATTTCACCGCCTCCATGGGCGGGGTGCCGGAAAGGATCTGGCCGGTCATCATCCCCGGCAGGCTGACCACCCCGGCCGCCGCCATGGCGTTGATGATCGGAATCAGACCGATCCGCACGCTCTCGCGGATATTGTCGCGCATCGCCGCCCGCCACTCCTGCCCCAGGGCCAGGCGGGTCTCGATCACCGCCTGCTGCTGCCAGGCGAAATGGGTCAGGCGGTCCAGGGCCAGGGCGACCCCGGTCATGGTGTTGCCCAGCATCATCCCCAGCAGGGGAATGGCGTACTGGGGATAATACCAGGGATCGTTGCCGATGATGACCAGCAGAGCAAAAACCGTGGTAGCAAAGGCCGAGACAAACATCGAGCCGGTGCCGAGGGCATAACCCCAACTGCCGGCAAAAGGCCGCTTCTGGCGGGCCATGACCTCGCGGCCGGCAATCAGCAGCATCACCAGGGCCATCAGGCTCACCCAGAACAGGGTGGCGTGGGCAAAAAGGGCCTTGAGGACCAGGCCGATCAACAGCAACTGGACGGTGGTCCGCAGCCCCGCGATCAGCAGCTGGCGCTCCACCTGCAGGCGCAGCAGCAGCGAGAGGCCGGCCAGGAGCACGATCAGGCCGGCGGCAATGGCCAGATCACCATAACTCAGAACGATGAGATTCATGACCGCTGCTCCTCCAGCATGGCGCCGTTGATCACCAGCCGGCGATCGGCAACCCGCGCGATCTGGCCGGGGTCGTGGCTGACCCACAAAATCGGCGCCTGGTGCTTTTGGCGGTACCCGTCAATCAAGGCTTCCACCCGGCCGATACTGGCCGGATCCAGACTGGCCGTGGGCTCGTCCAGCAGCAGTGCCCGGGGCCGGTGCGACAAAAGGCGCAGAATGGCCAGGCGCTGCCGCTCCCCGGTGGAGCAGCGGGCCAATTGCCAGTCCAGCACCTCCGGCCCGAAACCGAGGGCGGCGAATTCCTCGGCCGCCACCTGGGCGAAATGATCACCGACCCGATCGGTCCACCACTGGGACTCGGCCGGCAGCAAGCTCACCTGCCGCCGCCAGAGATGGGCCGGCATCTCCTCGCAGGCCCGGCCGGCGAGCAAAACCCGGCCCCGGTGGGGAATCAGGTCGGCGATGGCCCGCAGGAGCAGGGACTTGCCGCTGCCCGATGGTCCCGACAGGCACACGGTCTCGCCGGGCTTGATCTCCAGGTCCAGGGTAAGCTCCTGGACCTGGAGCTGCTCAATGGTCAGCATCGATAAACTCTCTGGTCAGCAATCCGGCATTTACGGCGATTCAGCCCAAAAAAGGGGGCCGGCGGCCGGTTTCGGCCCAACCTGATGGGATGCCGGTCGGCGTTGTCCTCTCACAACTTATCATGAAAAACCAGCAGCGCCTCCGGGGCGCGGCTGGCTATCTGCCGGGCCACCTTGGCCGGCACCACCTCGTAAGCGCCCCCCAGTTTGACAATGGCCAACTGGCCGCGACTGAGCTGGTCCGTCATCTCCTCGGAGACAAAGATCCGCTTGATCTTGTTCTGTTCGACAAAATGATAGGGTTCACCCCGCTCATCCCGGGGCAGGCGACTGTGCTCAATGAGCTGCTTGACCTGGGCCTGTTGCTCCCGCAACCGGGACTCCTCGGCGCGCTGCCGATTGAGTTCCCGGTTGCGCAGGTCCTGGACGACCTGCTCTTCCCTGGTCCGGTTGACCGGCGCCACCGGGTTTTTGCCCTGCTTCCGCCGGCGGCTGATCCGTTTCTCGTGCTCGACTTTCCGGGCCTGTTTTTTGTCGACCAGGCCGGCCTTGAGCAGTTGGTCCTTCAATGAGGTTCCCATGCTTTATCCCGTGCGAGTTGATGGATCGGCGCTCGGGGCCGATTGTTGCCGGTTGATCCTGGTGGTCCTTACTCCGGCAAGAGCTCTGTGCTGTCCGGCATTTGACCATATTCAGCCTGGGATTCAAAGGGATATGATGGCTGGGCGCCGGCGAAAAATCATTGGCGCCGCCGGCAAAATATGAATACAACAGACCCAGGCCTTGGCGCCGCCAAAACATTTACCTGGCGCTGAAAGACCAGACCTGACGCCGCCCTATAACCGGCTTTCCCAAGGCCGGAATGCCGGCGGACCAGCGGCTGAAAAAGATGGGAGAATGATCAATGGCTCAAGCCTGGCGGATAATTGACCGCACTGAGACCGACGAAGGCCTGCTCGACTTGCGGCAAAGGGGGCAAAAGGATTTTCTGATCACCATCGCGGGCCGGATCCTGATGAATTCCTCGGCCAACCGGTCCGAGATCGTTTTGGCCCAGCTGGCCTGCGCCCCGCTCCAGCAAGTCCCGCAACCCCGGGTGCTGGTGGGAGGCCTGGGCATGGGCTTTACCCTGAAAGCGGCCCTGGACAGCCTGCCCGCCGCCGCCGCGGTTATGGTGGCGGAGCTGAACCCGATTATGGTCAGCTGGTGCCGGGGCCCCCTTGCTCCCTTAACCGGCGGGGCCGTTGACGATCCGCGGGCCGAGGTGGTGCTTGCCGACGTGGCCGAGGTTATTGCCAATGCGGCGGCCAAAGGCAAAGAACAGCGCTTTGATGCCATAATCCTCGATCTCTACGAAGGCCCTTATGAGGGTGACCAGGGGCGGGGCGACTATCTCTACGGCAAGAAAGCGCTTGAACTCAGCCGGGCTGCCCTGCGACCGGGCGGGGTGTTTGCGGTCTGGTCCGAAGATCCCGACCAGGCCTTTGAGAAACGGCTGCGGTCGGCCGGATTTTCCGTTCACCGGCAACGGCCGGGCCGGGGCGGACGCAGGCATGTTGTTTATATAGCCCGCAAGGAGAACTAAGCTCTCGCCCTGCCAACGCCAGGGCTGGCGGCAGCAATCGGATTGCCCCGCTCTCTTGGTAAAAATCCTCAGTATCAGGTAAATTATTTTTCTTTTTGGTGATACGGCAGTACTATTTCGGGCTGGTCCAGCGACGCCATCACTAGCTCGCCAGCTGTCACAGCATGACGAAAAGGAAGATCAACCAGTTGCAACGGAGGTCAGCATGGAACTTCAACTTGCCGGCAAGGTTATTCTGGTAACCGGGGCGAGCAGAGGTATCGGAGCGGCGGCGGCCAAGGCTCTGGCCGCTTGCGGCGCCAAAGTGATTGTCAATTACGTTCGCGCCCGGGCTAAGGCGGATGAAGTCGTCGCCGCCATCGAGACCGCGGGGGGCCAGGCCCTGGCCATCCAGGCCGACGTCCGCGACCGGGCGGCGGTGGCTGACCTGGTCCGCACGGCTGGGGAGCGGTTCGGCAATATCGATGTGCTGGTCAACAACGCCCACCTGGATTTTCCCATCAAGCCCTTCACCTCCTTGACCTGGCCGGAAATCGAGGCCAAGGTCAGCGGCGAACTCAAGGCCCTCTACAATTGCTGTCAGGAGGTGTTGCCGGATATGCGGCAGCGCCGGGCCGGCAAACTGATCCTGGTCAGCAGCACCCTCTCACGCTGCCCGGCCGAAGGCTTTGCCGCCCACGCCGCCGCCAAAGCCGGTTTGGACGGGATGGCCCGGGTCCTGGCCACCGAACTGGGGCCCGACGGCATCACGGTCAACGTCATCGCCCCGGGCCTCACCGCCACCGACGCCACCGCCGACTTGCCTGCCCAGATGCGAGAGTTCATCACCGCCGCCACCCCCTTGCGCCGCGTGGGCATCCCGGAAGATGTGGCAGGAGTCGTGGTCTGGCTGGCCTCCGCGCTGGCCGATCATGTCACCGGCCAATATATCCCGGTCGACGGCGGGAACTATATGCTTTAGGCCAATTGGTCATGTTGTGACCAGAAGCCGCCATGTTATAATGGCCGGCCATCCGGAGCCGGCCATCCTTAAAAAACAGCTGAAAACGCTGCGGAATAAAAAACCTTGCTCCCTGGACAGCATTCGCTGTTGATATTTTGGCGCGTCTGAATTACATGGTATGCCGAATAAATTACAGCTAATCTGCACAGCTTATTGTGCCAACTCCACCTCGGTTTGGGGGTTTATCTATGCACTGGCTTACTCAGACCTTTACATCTTCCATCGGTAAAAAGGCCCTCATGGCCACCAGCGGCCTGTTGCTCGGCTTTTTCGTGCTGGTCCACATGCTGGGCAACACCACCACCTTCGCCGGGCGCGAAGTATTCATCGCCTATGCCGAAGCCCTGCATGCCTACGACAGCCTGCTGATCGTTTTTGAACTGGTCCTGCTGGCTTTTTTTCTCGGCCATGTGATCTCGGCCCTGTCGCTGGCGCTGGCCAACCGCGCCGCCCGCCCCACCCCTTACGCCGTTAAAGCCGATGCCGGCGGCCGGACCCTGGCCTCCCGCAGCATGCTCTACAGCGGCTTGGTGGTCCTGGTTTTTCTGGTTGTTCATGTCTTCCAGTTCAAGTTCGGCAACCGGGAGTCGCTGTCGGTGGACCTGATCCGCCAGATCCTGCAGCAGCCCCTGTTCGCCCTGTTTTACCTGGTCGGAGCCCTGGCCGTGGCTCTCCATATCAGCCACGGCTTCTGGAGCCTCTGGCAATCGCTGGGCGTCGAGCATCCCAAATACAATCCGGCCCTGCGGGGGGGGGCGGTGGGGCTGGCCATTGTCACCGGCCTGATGTTCAGCCTGATTCCCGTGGCTGTTCTCCTCTTCCCCCGTTTTCTTCTCTAATTCGACCGTTCTTATTTAAGGATAAGCCCATGCCACTTGATGCCCAAATCCCCTCCGGCCCGCTGGCCGAAAAATGGGACCGCCACCGTTTCAACCTGAAACTGGTCAATCCGGCCAACAAGCGCAAGTATTCCGTCATCGTGGTGGGGGCGGGCCTCGCCGGAGCCTCGGCCGCCGCCAGCCTGGCGGAGCTGGGTTACCAGGTCAAGGTTTTCTGCCTCCAGGACAGCCCCCGGCGGGGCCACAGCATCGCCGCCCAGGGCGGGATCAACGCGGCCAAAAACTATCGCAACGACGGCGATTCGATTTTCCGCCTCTTTTACGACACCATCAAAGGGGGCGATTTCCGGGCCCGGGAGGCCAACGTCTATCGCCTGGCCCAGATCAGCAACGAAATCATCGACCAGTGCGTCGCCCAGGGCGTGCCTTTTGCCCGGGAATACGGTGGCGGCCTGGCCAACCGCTCCTTCGGCGGAGCCCAGGTCTCCCGGACCTTCTACGCCCGGGGCCAGACCGGCCAGCAGCTGCTGCTGGGGGCCTACGGAGCCCTGATGCGCCAGGTCGGCCAGGGTAAAGTGACCATGCTTCCCCGCCGGGAAATGCTGGATCTGGTGGTTGACGAGGGCCGGGCCCAAGGGATCATCGTCCGCGACATGATCAGCGGCGAGCTGGAAACCCACGCCGCCCATGCGGTGGTACTGGCCACCGGGGGCTACGGCAACGCCTATTTTCTCTCCACCAACGCCATGGCCTCCAATGTCACCGCCGCCTTCCGGGCCTGGAAGCGGGGGGCCTGGTTCGCCAACCCCTGCTTTGTCCAGATTCACCCGACTTGCATCCCGGTCCATGGCACCTATCAGTCCAAGCTCACCCTGATGAGTGAAAGTCTGCGCAACGACGGCCGGGTCTGGGTTCCCCGCCAGGCCGGGGACCAGCGGCCGCCGTCCCGGATCCCCGAGGCCGAGCGCGATTATTTTCTCGAAAGCAAATATCCCTCCTTCGGCAACCTGGTTCCCCGGGACGTGGCTTCCCGCAACGCCAAGGAGCAGTGCGACCAGGGCAAAGGAGTGGGCTCCACCGGTCTGGCGGTCTATCTTGATTTCGCCGAAGCGATCCAGCGGGAAGGCCAGGCCGCCATTCTCAAGAAATACGGCAACCTCTTCCAGATGTACGAGAAGATCACCGCCGTCGACCCGGTCAAGGAACCGATGATGATCTATCCGGCGGTCCACTACACCATGGGGGGGCTCTGGGTGGATTACAACCTGATGAGCACCGTGCCGGGACTTTTCGTGCTCGGCGAGGCCAATTTTTCCGACCATGGGGCCAACCGGCTCGGCGCCAGCGCCCTGATGCAGGGTCTGGCCGACGGTTATTTCATTCTGCCGGCCACCATCGGCGGCTACCTGGCCCAGACTCCGGCCCAGACCCCCAACCCCGACCGCCCCGCCTTTGTGGAGGCCCGCCAGGCCAGCGAGAACCGCCTGAGCCGGCTGCTGGCGGCCCGGGGCAAGCGCACCATCGACGACTTCCACCGGGAACTGGGGCTGCTGCTCTGGGACAGTTGCGGCATGGCCCGCAACGAAGCGGGACTGCGCCGGGCCCTGGCCCGGGTGCCGGAAATCCGGGAGGAATTCTGGCGCAATGTCCTGGTCCCGGGAACCAACGCCGAACTGAACCAGTCCCTGGAACGGGCCGGCCGGGTCGCCGATTTTATCGAGTTTGCCGAGCTGATGATCATCGACGCCCTGGCCCGCAGCGAATCCTGCGGCTGCCACTTCCGCGAGGAAAGCCAGACTTCGGAAAACGAAGCCCGGCGCGATGATGCCAATTTCAGCCATGTTACCGCCTGGGAATACCAAACCGCCGCCGCTCCCGTCGAACACCGGGAGCCCCTGGCTTTCGAAAACGTAACCCCGAGTCAAAGGAGCTACAAGTGAGCGACACCATTCGCCTGACTCTGAAAATCTGGCGCCAGCACGATTCCGCCTCCCCCGGGGCTTTGCGGGAATATGCGGTGGGTCCCCTTTCCACCGAGATGTCTTTCCTGGAAATGCTGGATGTATTGAACGAAGACCTGGCCCTGAAAGGCGACGAGCCGGTGGTCTTCGACCACGACTGCCGGGAGGGCATCTGCGGGATGTGCGGGGCGGTGGTCAACGGCCGGGCCCACGGTCCCCAGCCGGGCACCACCCTTTGCCAATTGCATCTCCGTCATTTCCGGGACGGCGACACCGTGGTGATCGAGCCCTTCCGGGCCGGGGCCTTCCCCTTGCTCCGGGATCTGGCGGTTGATCGCTCCGCTTTTGATGTGGTGATTGCCGCCGGCGGTTACGTTTCGGTCAATACCGGCGGCGCTCCGGAAGCCAACACCATTCCCGTCCCCCAGGCGGCGGCGGAGAAGGCCCTGGACGCGGCCGAATGCATCGGCTGCGGGGCCTGCGTGGCGGCCTGCCCCAACGCGGCGGCCATGCTTTTTGTCGGGGCCAAGGTTTCCCATCTGGCCCTGTTGCCCCAGGGTGCCCCGGAGCGGGACCGCCGGGCTCTGGACATGGTTCGCCGGATGGATCAGCTCGGCTTCGGCAACTGCAGCAACGAGCGGGAGTGCGAGGCGGCCTGTCCCAAGGGAGTCAGCATTGGCAACATCGCCCGCCTGAACCGGGAATTCCTCCGGGCTTCCTTGCGTTCCGAGGAAGAGTAACCGGAAGCGACCATGCTTGAACATCTCCAGATCCTGGTGGTCCTGCTGCCGGTTTTCTTCCTGATCATGCTGGGCTTTATCCTGGGCCAGAGCGGTTTTCCCGGCAAGGCTTTCTGGGAACCGGCGGAAAAGCTGACCTATTATCTGCTCCTGCCGGCCCTTCTGGTCCAGAAGATCGCCGCCCCCAATCCCGACAGCAACAGCCTGGAAGCCCTTACCCTGATGGCGGCCATGCTCGCCAGCCTGCTGGTGCTGACCGTGCTGCTGCTGGTGCTGCGGCCGCTTTTTTTCACCCATGGCCCCTCTTTTACTTCGGTCTACCAGGGGACCATCCGCTTCAATTCCTATATCGGCATCTCCATCGTCCTCTTTCTCTTCGGGGAACAGGGAGTGCTGACCGCGGCCATTCTGCTCGCCTTTCTGATCCCCCTGGTCAATGTCATCAGCATCACCATTCTGATCCGCTTCGGCCGCAACCATATCGGCGATTCCACCAAGCGGCGGGCCATTTTCCGGGCGGTGCTGACCAACCCGGTGGTGATCGCCTGCCTGCTTGGCCTGCTGCTCCAGCACGGCGAGGTGCCAATCCCCCTCCCGGTGGACAATCTCCTCGAGATCATGGGCCGGGCCGCCCTGCCCCTGGGCCTGCTGGCGGTGGGCGCGGCCCTGGAACCGGCCGTGTTGCGGCTCAATTCTCTGCTGATCGTCACCGTCACCACCTTCAAGCTGCTGCTCTATCCCCTGCTGGCCTGGTCCTTCTGCCTGCTTTTCGCGGTGCCGTCCTTGCCCGCCAAGGTCGCGGTGATCTTCGCGGCCCTGCCCGGCTCCGCCCTCTCCACCATTCTCGCCCGCCAGCTGGGAGGCGACACCCCCCTGATCTCCGGCATCACCACCGCCCAAACCCTGGCCGCGGCTCTGACCTTGCCGCTTATTCTTTATCTGATTTTGTAACTCCGCGTCGGAATGGTCAAAGAGCCGGTCTTTCGGCTTGCCGCTTCCCCCCCCCCCCCCGCATTTTTTAACAAGCACCGTTGTTGGCCGTAAAAGACCCAAAATCGAGTAGGGTGAAGCGGGCTGATCAAGCCCGCTTCATCCCTCTCACAGAACCGTACGTACGGACCTCGTATACGGCTCCTGTTTATT
>NZ_JBIPKI010000047.1:0-17997 GCF_044068515.1 Desulfurivibrio nitratireducens | reverse complement strand
CTGCCGAGTGCCCCCTGTTCTCTGAAAACTGGGACGGTGAGCTGCGCCGCAACGAGCCCCTGGCGCCCCTGACCACCCTGCGGGTGGGGGGACCGGCGGCGGTGGCGGCCCGGCCCTCCACCCTGGCCCAACTGGCCTCCCTGCTGGCCCTGCTGGACTGGCTGGGCTGTCCGCGCCGGGTTCTGGGCCGAGGCAGCAATCTGCTGGTGGCCGATGAGGGCTATGCCGGGGTGGCGATTATCCTGGGTCAGCGCCTGGGCCGGATCACCCGGGTGCCGGTGGCCCCGGAACCTGCCGGGAGGGAAGCCGCCGACCGGGTTTTGGTTCGGGTTGAGGCCGGCTGCAGCCTGGCGGCCCTATTGGCCTGGGCGCTGAAACGGGGCTTGGGGGGCTTGGAGTTTCTGGCCGGGATCCCCGGCAGCATCGGAGGGGCGGTGATGATGAATGCCGGGGCCTGGGGGGAATCTCTGGGCGAACGGGTGCACGCTTTGGAAGTTGTCAGTGGCGGCCGGGTGCGGGTGATAAACCGCTCGGCCCTGGAATTTTCCTACCGGCTGGTCCAGGGGCTGGCCGCCGATGAGGTGGTTGGGGCCGCGATTCTGGCCCTGGTGGCTCGCGAGCCTGCAACAATCCAGGCCCTGGTGCGGCAGCGGCATGAACAGCGCCGGGCCGCCCAACCCCGGGGGGTCGCCAGCGCCGGTTCATTTTTCAAGAATCCACCCGGCGATTATGCCGGCCGGCTGATTGAGCAAGCGGGTTTGAAAGGCGTTCGGGTGGGGGGAGCCCAGGTGTCCCGCAAGCACGCTAACTTTCTGATTAACAGTCAGGGGGCGCGGGCGGCGGATCTTCTGGCCCTGATGAAGCTGGTCCAGGAGCAGGTTCTTGCCCGGTTTGGGGTGAGATTGGAGCCCGAAGTTCACCTGCTGGGGTTTGAAAGAGAATGAAAAAGCCGTTACAGCAAAAAAAATGGGGCCAGCGCCGGGGCTTTTCCCCGGCCGGCTCCGCCGGGCTGGGCGGCAAGCTGGCGGTGCTCGGGGCGGTCCTGGCGGGGTTGCTGGCGGTTGCCGGCCTTGGCGGCCTGCTGGTCTGGCAGCAACTGGGCCAGTCGGCCTTTTTCCAGATCACCTCGATCAGGATCGAAGGCAACGTTCGGACCACCAAAAAAGAAGTGCTGGCCCTGAGCGGAGTTGACGTCCACAGC
Source organism: Desulfurivibrio nitratireducens (assembly GCF_044068515.1). Classification (NCBI taxonomy): domain Bacteria; kingdom Pseudomonadati; phylum Thermodesulfobacteriota; class Desulfobulbia; order Desulfobulbales; family Desulfobulbaceae; genus Desulfurivibrio; species Desulfurivibrio nitratireducens. Next base: position 16,796 of record NZ_JBIPKI010000047.1, on the reverse strand, counting down.
AACCTGCTGGCCCTGTCCGCCGGCAAAGTCCGGGCCCGGATCGAGGCCCACGACTGGATCGAGGCGGCCGAGGTCCGGCGGGACTGGCCCAACCGCCTGGAGATCACGGTCCAGGAGCGGCGGCCGCTGGCTCTGTTGAGCCTGCCCGGGGGCCTTTATTACACGGACCGCTTCGGAGTGCCGTTTGCCCGGGCCTTGCCGCCGGAGGATTTGGATTTTCCGGTGATAACCGGTCTGGGCACCGCCGGCGACTGGGGGGAAGAACAGCGCCAGGCCCTGCAGCGGGCCTTGAGCCTGATTCGCCAGGCCGGGCGGGGCGGGGTGATCTTGCCGGCCCAGGGGATATCGGAGATTAACCTGGGCGAGGAGGGGACCATGACCCTTTTTCTGGTCAGCCGTCCCTTCCCCATTTACCTGGGGGAAAGCCGGGAAGTGTCCCGGAATTATAATCGCCTGGCCCAGGTATTGAACTGGCTCTACAAGGAGAGAGTTTTTACGGACACCGCCGCCATTCGCATGGATTATCTGCCGGACCGGGTGCTGGTTGAAAGGGGCAACGGCGGTTGAGCAAAAGAGCAGGCCAAGAAGAGGAAAGAGCATGAGTCGGGATGAAAAGGGAGAACTGCTGGTCGGTCTGGATATCGGGACCACCAAGATTTGCGCGGTGGTGGCCGAGGTTTATGGCCGGCAGGTGAAAATAATCGGGGTTGGCCGGGCCCCCTCGGTGGGGCTGCGCCGGGGGGTGGTGGTCAACATCGAAAGTACGGTGGATTCGATCCGGCGGGCGGTGGAAGAGGCCGAACAGATGGCCGACTGCGAGATCGGCTCGGTTTATGTGGGGATTGCCGGCAGTCATATCAAGGGCTTCAATTCCCACGGCCTGATTCCCATTCGTTCCGGGGAAATCAGCCAGGACGATATCGATCGGGTGGTGGATGCGGCCCGGGCGGTACCGATGCCCCCGGATCAGGAGATCATCCATGTTCTGCCCCAGGAATTCATCGTCGATGGCCAGCCCGATATCCAGGACCCCATCGGCATGACCGGGGTGCGGCTGGAAGCCGATGTCCATATCGTGACCGGGGCGGTGACCGCGGTGCACAATATCGTTAAGTGCTGCAATCGGGCCGGCCTCAACGTGGCCGACGTGGTTCTTGAACCCCTGGCTTCGGCGGAGGCGGTCCTGACCCGCGAGGAAATGGAGCTGGGGGTGGGCCTGCTCGATATCGGGGGCGGCACTTCCGATCTGGCGGTTTTTTCCGGGGGCACCATCAAGCATACTTTTGTCCTGGGCCTGGGCGGCCATAACCTGACCAATGATCTTTCGGTGGGGCTGCGGACTCCCCTGCGGGAAGCCGAACGGCTCAAGGAAGAATTTGGTTGCGCTCTGGCCTCGCTGATCGACAAGGACCAGGTCATCGAGGTTCCCAGCGTGGGCGGCCGTAAATCCCGCCGGCTTTCCCGCCGGGTCATGGGCGAGATCCTGGAGCCGCGGGTGGAGGAAATGCTGACCCTGATCAACCAGGAAATGGTCGATTCGCGCTATAAGGAACTGGTCAATGCCGGGCTGGTCTTGACCGGGGGCACCGCCATGCTCGAGCACATCGAGGAACTGGCCGAGCAGATTTTTGATTTGCCGGTCCGGATCGGCTACCCCGCCAACCTTGAAGGCCTGGACGAGATGGTGGATTCCCCCCAGTGGGCCACGGCGGTGGGGCTGTTGATCTACGGAACCCGCCACGACCCGGCCGGTGGGTTCAGGGTGCGCTCCGGCAAAATGTTTACCCGGCTCGGCAGCCGGATGAAGGAATGGTTCAAAAGCGTGATTTAAGTTGCGCCACGGACGGCGGTCGTGGCGTGGTCGGCAGATAATCGTTAGCACAAGGGGGCAGGCTATGGCATTTAAACTGGCGGAAGCGGAATCGCGGGCGAGAATCAAGGTTTTCGGCATTGGCGGCGGGGGCGGCAACGCCGTCAATACCATGGTGGAAAGCGGACTTGTGGGGGTGGAGTTTATCACCGGCAACACCGACCTGCAGGCCCTGGAGCAGTCCAAGGCCGATATCCGCATCCAGATCGGGCCCTCCCTGGCCAAAGGGTTGGGGGCGGGAGCCCGACCCGATGTCGGCCGGGAGGCGGCGGAAGAATCAATCGACGAGATCCGCAACCTGCTCCAGGACAGTGACATGGTCTTTGTCACGGCCGGACTGGGTGGTGGTACCGGCACCGGCGGGGCTCCGGTGGTGGCCCGGGTGGCCAAGGAAATGGGGGCCCTGACCGTCGGCGTGGTTACCAAGCCCTTCGCCTTCGAAGGGCGTACCCGGATGAAAAATGCCGATAACGGCTGGAAGGAACTTAAAGCCCATGTCGACACGATTATCACCATTCCCAATGACCGCCTGATTTCCCTGGCCCAGAAAGGAACCCGCTTCATCGACGGCATGAAAATGGCCGATGATGTCCTGGTCCAGGCCGTCAAGGGCATTACCGACCTGATCAACCTGCCCGGTTATATCAACCCGGACTTTGCCGATGTCCGCACGGTGATGAACGAGATGGGACCGGCCCTGATGGGCGCCGGCCAGGGCGTCGGAGAAAACCGGGCCATCGAGGCGGTCAACATGGCCATCGCCAGCCCCCTGCTCCAGGATATCAGCATCGATGGAGCCAAGGGGGTGCTGGTCAACATTTCCGCCCGCCAGGATACCCTGACCATGGCCGAAGTGACCCAGGCGACCACCAAGATCTACGAGGAGGTGCACGAGGACGCCAATATCATCCTGGGGGTTATTTTTGATGACAACCTGGGCGATGAGCTGCGGGTAACCGTGATCGCCACCGGCATTCGCGCGGTGGAGGAGCTCGAGGAGGTTTCCGACAAGATCCGCCCCCTGCCGTTGGGAGCGAAAAGGGAACTCACGGCTCAGAAACTGCCCCTGACCGGCAAGAACGGCGGTTGTGTCCGTGAAGCCGCCGGCCAGGGCGGGCGCAAGCCCTTTCCGGATCGGATCTTCGAAGATGATTTCGAGCGCCCGACCTTTCTGCGCAAAAACGAGAGCTGACGGCAGGCCTTGATGAGGGTGAACGTTACCTCAAACAGCGCCGCCGCGCCAGGTTCAGCGTGGTCCCCAGCTTGCCCCGGCCGGCCCGCCGCCGGTCTGACCGCATGGCGCCGAACCTGATCGGGCCGGCAACCGCCCCTTATCTGCCGAGGGCCGCCAGTCGTCGCCCCCCCCGTCAACCTCGCCTCCGCCGGCGGGAATCGGCGCCCCCCGACCTCCTGGCCGGCGAGAGGGGAACCTGGCGCAAGAAATGGACCGGCCTGCTGCCGGTGGCGCTGATTTTTCCCAGCAGCTATCGGGTCGCGACCTCCAACCTCGGCCTGCAACTGGTTTACGACCTGCTCAATGAACATCCCGGGGTGGTGGCGGAGCGCTTTGTGCTGCCGCCGCCCGGCCAGCCCCCGCTTTCCCTGGAGTCGGGCCGCCCCCTGCGCGATTTCCCCTTGATCTGCTACTCGCTCTCCTTTGAGGGCGATACCCTCAACCTGCTGCAGATGCTGGCCGCCGGCGGCATCTCCCCGGCGGCCGGCCCAGGTGCTGACCATCGCCCGCTGATCGTCGGCGGGGGGGTGGCGGTCTGGATGAACCCCGAACCCCTGGCCCCGGTCACCGATCTTTTCATCATCGGTGAGGCGGAGGCGATTCTGCCCGCCGTGCTGGAGCGGCTGGTGAGCCATGGGGTTGCGGCGGCGGGCCGGGAAGAACTGCTGCGTGATCTGGCCACCTCCTTGCCCGGCTGCTATGCTCCTCGTTTTTATACCCCCCGCTATCATCCGGACGGGCGCTTGGCGGCCATGACTGCCGCTCAGGGGTTGCCGGAGCGAATCAGGCCGGTGCTTTTAGAGGAACCGGAAATCGCCGGTTACTCGCGCCTGCTCAGCCCCCAGGCCGAGTTCAGCGATCTTTTTCTGGTGGAATTGGGCCGGGGTTGCAGCCGGGGCTGCCGGTTCTGCGCCGCCGGTTTTGTGTACCGGCCGCCCCGGCTCTGGTCGCCGGCGGCGATTTATGCCGCCCTGGCCCAGCGGCCGCCCGACATCAAGCGGGTAGGGCTGCTGGGGATGGAGATGGCCGAGCCCGGGACTCTGGCCCGGATCAGCGAATTCATTGAGCAGGCCGGCTGCGAGCTTTCCTTTTCCTCGCTGCGGGCCGACGCCCTTACCCCGGAGTTGCTCCGGCTCCTGGCCGGCAGCGGGATCAAGACGGCGGTGCTGGCCCCCGACGGCGCTTCGGAGCGGCTGCGGCGGGTGATCAACAAGAACCTGACCGAGGATGAAATTTTGCAGGCGGCCGAGGCCCTGGCCGGCAGCGGGATCACCACGGTCAAGCTTTACTGCATGATCGGCCTGCCCACCGAGGAAGATGATGATTTACAGGAACTGGTCGTCATGATTGGCAAATTGCGGCGCCGCCTGCTTCCTCTGGGCCGGGCCCGGGGCCGGCTTACGGAAATTCAGCTCAGCGTCAGCTCCTTTGTCCCCAAGCCCTGGACCCCTTTTCAATATCATCCCTTTGCCGGGGTAACCCTGCTGCGCCGGCGTCTGCGCCTGCTTCAGCAGGAATTGCGTCCCGAAGCCAATGTCCGCATCAGCGCCGAATCGCCGGAGCGCGCCTACTGGCAGGCGGTGCTGGCCCGGGGGGACCGCCGCCTGGGTTTGGCCCTGATAGCCCTGGCCGCCGGCCAAAGCGGCAACTGGCGGCGCCAGCTGCTGCAGCAGGGCTTGGATCCGGACTGGTATGCCGGGCGGCAACGGGCCGGCGGGGAACTCTTCCCCTGGGAAATTATTGCTCCCGGCATCAAGCCGGAGTATCTTCTGGCGGAGTACAGGCGGGGTTTGAAGGGACGGAGTACCGAGGCTTGCCGGGTGGCAAGTTGCCGTCGTTGCGGGGTGTGTGGTGGTTGAACGGATCCGAAAACCGGTTGACGGGGCTGAAATCGCGGCGATGAAGCCCTTTCGGCTGGTGAAGTTTTTTTCCTTCACCAGCTTGGCGGTTTTCCTGGTTTTTACCCTGGCCCTTTCCTGGCTGATTTCCAACTATGCCCAACGGACCCTGCTGGAGCGCAGCGAGGCCTATGCCCTGGTGGTGACCGAGAACCTGAGTCACCAGGTGTTCCAGCAGTTCGTGGTCCCCACGGTGCTCCATTACGGCAAGATCGCCCTGCGCACCCCCGAGCAGTACCAGCTGCTGGACGCGGTGGTCCGCAATACCACCCACGGGATGCGGGTCCAGGCCGTGACCATCTATGATTCCCGGGAAAACATCATTTCCTACAGTACCGTCAATGAGAAAATCGGCCAGCGGGATGTGGGCGGAGAGGAATATCTCCAGGCCCTGGATGGTCGCAGCGCCTCCCGGCTGGCAACCCAGGGCGGCCCCTGGGGAGCGCTGCCCTGGGTGACCCCTAGCACTTCCCAGCTGCATACCTTCATCCCATTTATTCAATATACCCCGCTGGACGATAAGCCGGATATCATCATGGGGGTTATCGAGGTGGTCCAGGATTTGTCCGAGGACATGGAAGCGATTGCCCGCTTCCAGGGGGCGGTAATCCTGATTTCAATGCTGATCATGTCGGCCCTTTTCGCGGTTCTGCGAATCATTGTGGGGCGGGCCGAAAGAATTATGGAGAAGCGGGCCGCGGAACGGCGGCGCCTGGAACAGCAGTTGCACCAGAGCGAGAAGCTGGCCACCCTGGGCAAGATGGTGGCCTCGGTGTCCCACGAGATCAAAAACCCCCTGGGGATCATCCGCAGCACTGCGGCCATCCTCGGCAAACGTCTGCAAAAGGCGGCCCCCGGCAATGAGCACCTGGCGGAAATCATCGTGGCCGAGACCGGACGGCTGGACGGGATCGTGCGTGAATTTCTTGATTTTGCCCGGCCCCAGACGCCGAAACGGGCTCCCGAGTCGATCAACGAGGTGCTGCGCCAGGCCCTGACTTTTTTGACGCCCGAACTGGAGAACCGCTCCATCAAAGCCCAGCTCGAACTGGATGACAAGCTGCCCCCGCTGCTCATCGACCGGGAACAGGTTTACCGGGCCCTGCTGAACATCATGCTCAACGCCACTCAGGCCATGCCGGAAGGGGGAACCCTGACCCTGCGCAGCCGGCGCCGGGGCGTCAGGGTCAAAGCCGGGCAAGTGGTGGAAATCGCCGATAGCGGAATCGGTATTTCCCCTGAACGGCGGGACAAGATCTTCCAGCCCTTCCATACCGATAAACATCGGGGCACCGGCCTGGGCCTGGCCATCGTCAAAAACATCGTCGATGCCCATTATGGCCGCATCGAGGTGGAAAGCGAACCGGGGCAGGGCGCCTGCTTCCGGCTTATTTTTCCTGCCCGCTGACGATCCCCCTCTGGCAAGTCCGGGGGCCGCCTCCGGGTTCTCGGGCGGTCCGGATCTCCGCCGAGGCCCCCGCCAGGCAATGGCTGGCCTGCGCCGGTGACTTGTTAAGCTAGTCGGCGGAACCTTTGCCGGGGGCGGCGGATTTTTTGGCACCCGCCTGTTTTTTCAGCTTTTCATGGTCCTGGAGCAGCTCCTGGTAGGTTTCCTGGGCCCGTTTTTCGGCCCCGGCCCGGTGCTTTTTGATCTGCTCCATCTTCTGCTGGAGACGTTCTTCCCGGACCTTGAGGCCGGAGTCGCGGATACCGAAAATGGTGGCGGCCAGGAAGCGGAAGGCGAAACGCATCAACTCGATGTCGTCCTCGCGCAGCTTTTGCAGGGTTTCCTCATCAAACTCGTAGGAGGAGAGAAAGGCGTCGCTGAAGACCAGGTCGCGGAACTTGTCCAGGTCGGTGCTGGCCAGGAAAAAGATCCGCTTGGCCGGTTCACTTAAGGTGGCTTGGTAGCCGAAGGATTTGCGCCGCATGACCAGTTCCATCCACTCCTTGTTCATGAGGTCCGACTCATCGATCCCCTGGTCGACCCGCCATTCCTGGATGGTCTGGATTTTGTCTTCCAGGTGGCCTTTGCAGTGCTCCTCCTTGACCAGGAAATAAAATTCCTCGGCAAGGGCCTTTTCGTCTTTCTTTTCCGGGGCCTCGCGGAAATAGGACATTCCCACCGGGTAATAGCGGCAGGTGGTCGGCCGGTAAGGATAGATGGTGCAACCTTCGGGGGTAACGAAGGGACAGCGACCCTCCTCGTCGAGCATGATCTTGACCCCGGGCAGATCGGTTTTTTCCAGGTAGGTCGGGGTAGTATAGCGGAGCAGGAACTCCTCGGCGGGCAGGTTCAGAGCCCGGCGGATCCGCAGGATATCATAGGGGGTCAGGATTATATTGATGTTGCCGCAACAGGCCGTGAAGCAGGAAACTCCGGGATGACAGCGAAACTTCAGCTTGCTGTCGAGGGTCAGCTTCTGCGGCATGATGTTGCTGGGGTTGTTGCTGAAAATGGGCGGACGTTCGTTTTCTTGCTGCTTGTTGCTCATTGTTGCTTCCTCATTTGGTCCGGGACAAGGTGGCCTTGTCCGCAATGGAAGCGGCTAAAGGGCGGAGGGTCAATTAAAGGAGCCTGAAGCCACGGAAAATCCTGCTAGATCATTACAAAACATACATAAATAATCTTCCCTTCCCAATGTGTCAATTATTAAACGATGTCCCGTCCGGGTTTGCCGGCAGGGAGTTTTTTTCTTGACATTTGGCGGGTGAAAAATTATAGAAACCTGAGTCAGAAAATATGAGCGCCCCTTCATTTTTCTGAAAAAAATATGGGTTTGCCCCGTCGCCATGGGCAAAGGCGGCTGAGTAAGGGGCCGGGTGCGGTGATCATCCTTTCGAGAATGCGCCGCTCTTCTTCGCCGTCAAGTTCGGTCGGCGGCGAAATATTTCAAAGCAAAAACGAGGTTCAGGTTAAGGTGCCGTGGGCTTGGTTTCCTCACTTATAGTGGGGAGATCGAGCCGACAAAATTCAAACTCAATTTTGAGGAGGTTTGTGAATGCCGAGCTATGTCGAAACCGAAAAGTGTGATGGTTGCAAGGGCGGTGATAAGACTGCTTGCATGTACATCTGTCCCAACGACCTGATGGTCTTGAACAAGGACGAGATGAAGGCTTACAACCAGGAGCCCGATGCATGCTGGGAGTGTTACTCTTGCGTGAAAATCTGTCCGCAGGGCGCCATCGCCGTCCGCGGCTACAACGACTTCGTGCCCATGGGCGGCCAGGTTCACCCCATGCGGAGTTCCGATTCCATCATGTGGACCGTCAAGTTCCGTAACGGCAACCTGAAGCGTTTCAAGTTCCCGATCCGGACCACCGCTGAAGGCGCCGCCAATGCATACACCGACGCCAAGGGCGAGAACCTGGATGACGAACGTCTGCTGCTGGAAGCCGAACTGCCGGTTCCCGCCGCGCTGGCCAAGTAAGGACGGCAACGACTGAACAGGTAATCATTACTTGAACATAAGTAAAAAAATAAGGAGAAACTATTATGGCATTACCGAATAAGCCGTTGGGCGAGTTGCCCGCCGTTGCCAATCCCGAAATTGTTGAGCATGACGTCGATGTTCTGATCATCGGCGGTGGTATGGCCGCTTGCGGCACCGCCTTCGAAATCAAGAAGTGGGCCCCGGCCGACCTCAAGATCAAACTGGTTGACAAGGCCTCCTTGGAGCGCTCCGGCGCCGTGGCCCAGGGCCTGTCCGCCATCAACACCTACATCGGCGCCAACAAGATCGAAAACTACGTCAAGATGGTCCGCAACGACCTGATGGGCGTGGTTCGGGAAGACCTGATCTACGATCTGGGTCGTCACGTTGATGAATCGGTCAAGCTCTTCGAGGAATGGGGTCTGCCCATCTGGAAGAAGGACGACAAGGGCGACAACCTCCCCGGCGACAAGCCCGCTCCCACCCTGCGTGAAGGCGGTGAGCCGGTTCGGACCGGCAAATGGCAGATCATGATCAACGGCGAGTCCTACAAGTGCATCGTCGCCGAGCCGGCCAAGACCGCCCTGGGCGAAGAGAACATCCTGGAGCGCATCTTCATCGTCAAGCTGATCCTGGACAAGAACAAGGAAAACCAGATCGCCGGCGCCGTGGGCTTCTCCACCCGTGAAAACCAGGTTCATGTTTTCCGTTGCAAGACCGCGCTCTGTGCCTGCGGCGGCGCGGTCAATATCTTCCGGCCCCGGTCCACCGGTGAAGGTAAGGGTCGGGCCTGGTATCCGGTATGGAACGCCGGCTCCACCTACACCATGTGCGCCCAGGTCGGCGCCACCCTGACCATGATGGAAAACCGCTTCACCCCGGCCCGCTTCAAAGACGGTTACGGCCCTGTAGGCGCCTGGTTCCTCCTCTTCAAGGCCAAGGTTCAGAACGGCCTGGGCGAGTTCTACGCCAACTCCGACTCGGTCAAGGATGAGCTTTCCAAGTTCATGCCCTATGGCCAGTCCGCCGTGACCCCGACCTGTCTGCGGAACCACCTGATGCTCAACGAGCTGAAAGCTGGTCGCGGTCCCATCTACATGGCCACCGACGTAGCCCTCAACGCCTTCCTGGAAGAGCGTCGGGCCGCCGGCATGGACGAAAAGGATGTCAAGAAGTTCTGGAAGCACCTTGAGTCCGAAGCCTGGGAAGACTTCCTCGACATGTCCGTTGGTCAGGCAGGTCTCTGGGCCGGTATGAACATCGAGCCCGAGAAGATCGGTTCCGAGATCATGCCCACCGAACCCTACATGCTGGGCAGCCACTCCGGTTGCTGCGGCATCTGGACCTCCGGCCCCAACGAGGACTGGGTACCCACCGTTGACGGCCCCCGCAGCCACCAGTACAAGTGGGGCTACAACCGGATGACCACCGTTGATGGTCTCTTCACCGCCGGTGACGGCGTGGGCGCCTCCGGCCACAAGTTCTCCTCCGGCTCCCATGCCGAAGGCCGGATCGTGGCCAAGCAGATGGTTAAGTTCTGCCGCGACAATCCCGACTTCAAGCCCGAGCTGCCCAAGAGCTCCCAGGAATACGCCGATGAGATTTACGCACCGGTTAAGCGCTACCTCGAGCATGCCGCCAAGACCACCGCGGTTGATGTCAACCCCAACTACTGCAAGCCCGCCGGCTTGATGATGCGCCTGATGAAGGCAACCGACGAGTACGGCGGCGGTGTTGCCACCTATTACATGACCTCCGGCAAGCTGCTCAACATCTGCTTGGATCTGCTCAAGATGATGCGGGAAGATTCCGAGTTGATGGCGGCCGGCGACCTGCACGAGTTGATGCGCTGCTGGGAGAACTACCACCGGATCTGGTGTGTTGAAACCCACATCCGCCACATCGAGTTCCGGAAGGAATCCCGTTATCCGGGCTTCTACTACCGGTCCGATTACCCGACCTGTGATGACGAGAACTGGAAGGTCTTCGTCAACTCCACCTTCGATCCCAAGACCGAGGAATGGAAGTGCGAGAAGGTCAACTGCATCAACATCGTTGAAACCGAGCCGTGGCTGTAATCGCCCCAGCCAGGTTGAACCAATGATGTTTGCTTGGTAAACAAAAATCTCCAGGCGTCGAACCAGGCGCCTGGAGATTTTTTCTATCACGCACTTTAATCTTCTTGCCAGTGCTCTTTATTTGGTTTATTTCCCGAAGCGGTAAGGCTTCAGCTCCTGTTTCCTGCTTTGCCTGAAGCGGATGCTCGGCTCAAACCTGGAACCTGGTCCGGCCCGTTAACTAGGTCGCGGCCCATCATGTCAGGTCGTTCATCGCGAGTGCCAGCTTGAGTCAAAGAAAACCAAAGGGCCTTTACGCATCACTTTATCTACTTTAATGAATGGAGGAGAGGCATGACAGATGAACGCAGTGCACCCGCAGGAGCTGTATTGGTCGTTGGCGGCGGCATCAGCGGACTGACGGCCGCCCTAGAGGCCGCCGAAGTCGGACAGGACGTCTTTCTGGTGGAGAAAAACCCCTATCTGGGTGGCCGGGTTTCCCAACTCAACCAGTACTTCCCCAAGCTTTGCCCGCCGTCCTGTGGACTTGAGATCAATTACCAGAGGATTAAAAACAACCGCCGGATCAGGGTTTATACCATGACCGAGGTAAAGAGCGTGGCCGGCGGTCCCGGCAATTACCAGGTGAAGCTGGTTGCCCGTCCCCGCTACATCAACAGCAATTGCACCTGCTGCGGCGACTGTGGCGAGGTCTGCCAGGACGAAGTGGACAACCCCTTCAATTTCGGCATGGACAAGGTCAAGGCGGTGCGCAAGCCCCATGATCATGCCTTCCCGGCTCGTTATGTGTTGGACAAGGACGCCTGCAGTTCCGCCAGCCTGGATGCCATTGTGGCCGCCTGCAAATATGATGCGGTTGAGTTGGACATGCAGGAAAAGGAACTGACCGTCGATGTGGGCACCATCGTCTGGGCCACCGGTTGGGATCCCTATGATCCCACCAAGATGGAAAACCTCAAGTTTGGTTCCAGTCCCGCCATTATCACCAATATGATGATGGAGCGTCTGGCCTCGTCCAACGGCCCCACCGCCGGCAAGATCCTGCGTCCCGGCGATAATGCCGAGCCCGCCAGCTTTGCCTTTGTGCAATGTGCCGGCTCCCGGGATGAAAATCATCTCGAATATTGTTCCTACATCTGCTGCATGGCCTCCTTGAAGCAGATCAACTACATCCGGGCCCAGTACCCGGAAGCCCCGATCACCGTTTTCTACATTGACCTGCGGACGCCCGGCAAGTACGAAAAATTTCGGGAAAAACTCCAGGCCGACAAAAAAATCACCTGGATCAAGGGCAAGGTCGCCGAGATCATCGCCGAGGCGGATGGCGGGGTAACCCTGGTGGCGGAAAACGCCGTTACCGGCGACAAGGTCAAGACCAAGGTTGACCTGGCCGTGCTGGCTACCGGCATGCAACCCGCCATCGGCGATCAGGCCAAGGCGCTTGGGTTGACCACGGATGACAACAGCTTCATCGTCTCCCAGGAAGAGGGGATGATTTCCGCGGGCTGCGCCAAGAAGGCGTCCGACGTCGTAACCTGCGCCCAGAGCGCTACGGCGGCGGCAATGAAAGCGATTCAAGCGTCGAGGAGGTAATTTGACTATGGATAAGAAGTACGGGGTATATATCTGCACAGGTTGTGGCATCGGTGAGGCCTTGGATGTTGAAGGGCTCAGCGGGATTGCCGGCGAATACAAGATGACCGCCAAGACCCATGAGGCGGTCTGCAGCGAGGCCGGCCGGCAGCTGATCAAGGACGACATGGCCAATGACGGTGTCAATGTTCCCGTGATCGTCGCCTGTTCACCCAGGGTCTGGAAAGAAGAATTCAATTTCGGCGAGGACTCCATCACCGTGCGGGCCAACCTGCGTGAAGGCGTAGTCTGGTCGATGGACAAGCCCAGCGAGGAGCGGAGCCAGGAGGTTATCAACGAGTTCAGCAACGAGCTGGCCCAGGACTATGTCCGGATGGCCTGCACCCAGGCCAAGAAAATCGAACTTCCGGTCCCCCATCACCTGGAAACCGTCAACCGGCGGATTCTCGTCATGGGGGGCGGCATTGCCGGCCTTACCGCGGCCCGGGAAGCCGCCAAGGCCGGGCATGAAGTCCTGCTGGTGGAAAAAGCGGACAAACTGGGAGGCAAGGCCCTGGGCTGGCGCAAGCAATTGCCCACCAAGGCGCCCTGGGCCGGTTTGGAGGAATCAACCATCCAGGAACTGATCAGCGCCGTGCAGACCGATTCCCGGATCACGGTCAAGACCAGCACCGAAGTGGCCCGGGTGGCCGGGGCTCCCGGTGATTTCCAGGTTACCCTGAAGGCTGCCGGCACCCGGACCGAATGGGATGCGCCGAGTCGGGTTACCGTCGATATGCAGGATAAGATCGACAAGGGCCAAATGGAAGACCCCAACGCCGGCTTCAAGAAATACACCGAAGCTAATCCCGATGCCGAAAAGGTCGGCGCCGTGGTTCTGGCTACCGGCTGGGTTCCCGCCGAAGTCGACGAGTTCGAGCATCTGGGTCACGGCAAGCTGCAGAACGTGGTGACCAACGCCGAGTTCGAAAAGCTGGCCAAAGAGGGCAAGGTGCCCGCCAACGTGGCCTTTGTCCAGAGCCCCGGCGGCGAGGAAAACGACAAGGATTTCCCCTTTGCCAACTCGGTCACCAGCATGGTGGCCCTCAAGCAGGCCAGCTATGTGCGAGAGGACAATCCCGACGGCAAGGCTTACATTCTTTACCAGCACATGCGGACTCCCGGCAACATGGAGCTTTTCTACAAGGAAGCCCAGAACAACGACGGCATCTTCATGACCAAGGCCACGGTTACCGGGGTGGAAGAGGACGGCGACGGCCTGGTGGTCCATGTCAAGGACAGCCTGCTCCAGGAAGATATGGATATCAAGGTGGACATGGTGGTCCTGGCCGCCGGGATGAAGCCCACCACCGCTCTGGCGCCGACCATCAACATGTCTTACCGCCAGGGTCCGGCTTTCCTGGATCTGGAGTTGTTCGACGGCTATGCCGACTCCAACTTCATCTGCTTCCCCTATGAAACCCGGCGCACGGGCATTTACGCCTGCGGCGGGGTGCGCAAGGCCACCGAAATGGTGGAAACCATGGACGACGCCTGCGGCGCGGCCTTGAAGGCCATCCAGTGCATCGAAAGCACCGATCGCGGGGTTTCGGTGCATCCCCGTTCCGGTGACGGCGCCTATCCCGAGTTCTACTTCCAGCGCTGCACCCAGTGCAAGCGCTGCACCGAGGAATGTCCCTTCGGGGCCCTGGACGACGACGCCAAAGGCACTCCGCTGCCCAACCCCACCCGCTGCCGGCGCTGCGGCACCTGCATGGGCGCTTGCCCCGAGCGGATCATCAGCTTCAAGAATTACAGCATTGATATGGTCGGCTCGATGGTCAAGGCGGTGGAAGTTCCCGATGACGATGAAGACAAGCTCCGGATTATCGCCTTTGTCTGCGAGAACGATGCCTATCCCGCTCTCGATATGGCGGCGATGCGCAAGTACAGCCTTAACAGCCTGGTCCGGGTGATCCCGGTCCGTTGCCTGGGTTCGGTGAACATGGTCTGGATCAAGGACGCCCTTTCCGCCGGCATGGATGGGGCCCTGCTGCTGGGCTGCAAGTTCGGCGACGATTACCAGTGCCACTTCGTCAAGGGCAGCGAAATCGCCGACAAGCGGATGGCCAATATCGGCGAGACCTTGGGCTCGCTGGGTCTGGAGGCGGAGCGTTGTGCGGTGCGCCAGGTAGCGATCACCGATTACGACACGGTCTCCGAGGTCATCAACGAGTTCATTGAAGAGGTCAAGGGACTTGGTCCTAACCCCTTCAAGGGATTCTAGCATCTATACTTTTTCCGGTCGGCGGTTCAGGCTTTTTTTGCTTGAACCACCGACCGATATTTTATATCTAATTCGGATCGCCATTCGGCAGGCTGATTGGCCGGCCGGGCAAGGGTAAAGTAAACGGCCGGTTGGCCGGAGATTTCACAGGCATCCACAGGCGCCGCTACCCCCAGACGCCGTGCTTGTCGGTGGAATTCCTTGAGTCGCCGCAGGTTTGTAATCCAGGTAATCGCACCGTGTTGCCGGGTAGGGTATTTTTTCTCGGGCCCGCGCGCGGATATGGAAGGGAGATAACAGGAGGCTTCATATGTCTGAGGGAATGAAGGTTCAACCTGATCTTGAGTTTATCAAGTATCTGAAGAGTGCGGGGGGGGATACCCTGAAGAAATGTTATCAGTGCGCCACCTGTTCGGTGGTCTGTCCCCTTTCCGGAGATGGCAAGCCCTTCCCCCGCAAAGAGATGATCTGGTCTCAGTGGGGACTCAAGGAGAAGCTGGTTGCCGATCCGGATGTCATGCTGTGCCATCAATGCGGGGACTGTACCGCCTATTGTCCGCGCGGGGCCAAGCCCGGCGATGTTCTGGGCGCTATTCGAGCCTATGCCTACACCCATTACGGCTTTCCCCAGGGGCTGGCCAAGCTCTGCAGTGAAGGCAAGAATCTGCCGATCATGATCCTGATCCCCACCTTGCTGATCGGCCTTGTCTGGTGGCTGTCCGGTGGGATGAAGTTGCCGGAGGCCGGCCAGATGATCGATTTCGGCGTGTTTTTTGATGGCGACAAAGCTCATGCCACCATGTACGCCGGCTTTACCCAGAATGTTATTTTGATCGATCTGATTTTTGTCCCCGCCTTTCTTTTTGCCCTTTACGCCTTCTATCGGGGGGTATCCAACATGTGGCGGGGGATGGCCGCCCAGGTGCCGGGCGACAGCAATTTTCGGCCGTCGGTTACCCAGTTCACCAGCCAGTTTCTGGTGCCCTCGATCAAGGAAATTCTGACCCACAAACGCTTCAATGAGTGCGGCGCCCAGCGAAGCCGGGTGAATGGCCATCTGCCGTTGCTCTTCGCCTTTATCGCCCTCTTTGTGGTGACGCTTTACGCCATGATCCGCAAGGACGTGATCGGTCTGTTTGTCGACGGGCTGCACGTGCCCCTGGCGATGACCGACCCCTTCAAAATCCTGGCCAATGTTGCCGGTATTGCCCTCATTGTCGGAGTCGGCATCCTCTGGGTCAACCGTTCCCGGATGGAACAGGAAAATAAAACCGCCGCCACCTTCTATGACTGGTACCTGATCGGCATCATCATGGCGGTGGGCGTGACCGGGATGGCCGCCCAGTTTTTCCGCCTCGGTGACGTAGCCTCGATGGCCTACCTTTTCTACTTTTTTCACCTGGTATCGGTTTTTATGCTTTTCCTTTACACCCCTTACACCAAGCTGGCCCACATGGTTTATCGCACTTTTGCCATGGCCTTTGAAAAGTATCGGGTCAGCGCCTTCGCCGGCCAACAGGAAAAATAGTCGCCCGCGTTTTGTTATCCCGTCACCCGCCGCGGCTAATCCGCGGCGGGTGATTTTTTTCCGGCCGAGATCAGGGAGGCCTGGGCGGATGGTTGCCGAGACCGCAAAAAATGGTTGATGTTTGTCCGGTGAGCGAGTAGTATGTCGCGTCTTGCGAAGCTGGCGTAGCTCAACTGGCAGAGCAGCTGATTTGTAATCAGCAGGTTGCGGGTTCAAGTCCCATCGCCAGCTCCAGAATGGAAGATGGATGTTGGAAGTCCAGAATCCTTCGGGGGTCAGGGATTGTGCTGATGCCCGGGGCTTTTTTTCAACGCCTGCCCGGATAAGTGGAGGGGTTCCCGAGCGGTCAAAGGGAACAGACTGTAAATCTGTCGGCAACGCCTTCGGAGGTTCGAATCCTCCCCCCTCCACCAATTGCTATTCCGTCCAATTTCTGCGGTGGCTGCAGGTGCTTGTTATTGGTAACCAGGCGCAATAGCCGCGACAATGGCCGACGAAGCAATGAACGGCAGGCGACCGCCCCATCGGGTTGCTTGGGCAGGCTAACAATAAGGCGGGAATAGCTCAATTGGTAGAGCATCAGCCTTCCAAGCTGAGGGTTGCGGGTTCGAGACCCGTTTCCCGCTCCAGCGAGTTAATGGTCGCCGGCTAATGGCCTCGGCCTTTTTTTGTAGTTTTTACAGCGGGGCAGTGCCCACGTAGCTCAGTAGGCAGAGCACTTCCTTGGTAAGGAAGAGGTCACCGGTTCGAATCCGGTCGTGGGCTCCAGGCCTTATGCTGACGAGTTTTTTGGCTTTTTCGTTTGTTGTCGCACAGTTTGCCGTCCGCTCAGAAACCAGAGGCGGGGGCAGAGACGGTGCCCCGTTTTTTTAGCATTTTGATCAAAACCAAATTG